>JAOTUD010000070.1 GCA_029864065.1 Gammaproteobacteria bacterium
GCGGTCTCGCACACTGCCTGCCAGGGAGCCCGAACCACGGGCGCAGCAGGCGGGCGCAGATCGCGATATCGTCAAAGCGAACGCTCGCAGGCACGGCTCGAACGCAATCCTGCAGCCGTTACCGGCATCGAAACCAGCGACAATTGCCGGCTCTCATACCGGCGCTGCGGCACCGGGATACGTCGCCGGGATCGACCGGCCGGCCGCGGCGGCAACCACCGCGATCCCGGGCGATCCGCGTCGTCAAGCCATGGGGCTTCGCGACATGCCGGATACGCGACTGCCGACGGTCGAGCGCGCAGCGCTGTCGGCGCAAACCGCCGCGTTGCAGCGCGGCGCGACAGGCAGCGGCGCGCTGTGGCCGCTGCTACAACTGGTAACCAGGTTTCCCGAAATCGACGCAGCACGCCTGAAAAGCTGGTTCGAATTCGCCGGGCTGGTCAGGCCTTCCGGATCGGACCAGGCGGACGCGAGGGCGATGCGGGCAGGCGCAATGCTCAAGCAACTGGCCGACCCGGAAAGCTTCGCGACAGAACTCGCGCGATCGCTGCGCAGCAGTAACGGCAAGCCGACCGACACCGATGCAGCAGCCAACAGGCAAACGACCGCGGAATCATTGCTGCCGCAGATCAGGGAAGGCGTAAAACTGGTCGAGCAGAGCCTTGCGCATAACCTGATGCAGCGCGCTGCGCTCGGGCTGCAACAGGAGACCCAGCAACCACTAACGTTGAGCCTGGCGCTACCGCTGCTCGAAGCGCAGCAGGTCAAAACTCTCCACGTCGAACTCACGCAACGCAACCAGGCGCAGCAGGAAGCCGACAGTGGCTGGGATATCCGACTCGGTTTCGATTTTGCCGATCTCGGCCCCGTATCCTGCCATATCGTTGTCGAAGGCCTGGCGGTCGCCGCCAGTTTTTATTGCGAAAGGGAGCCGACGCGGGAACGCATCGGCGCGGCGCTGCCGCAACTGAGGCAACGCTTTTGCACGGCCGGATTCAGTCCCGGAGAATTCCACAGCTTTCCCGGCAGGGCCGCACCCGAACCGACCCCGAGCGCCGCGGATTTCTGCGAATCCCTGATCGACATCGAGGTTTAACCATGCGTGAAATACCGAGATTCGCTATCGCGCTCGAATACGACGGCAAACAGGCACCCAGGGTTACCGCCAGGGGTCATGACGAGATCGCAAACCAGATCCTGAGGCTTGCGCAGGAAGCCAACGTACCGATACATCTGGACCGGGACCTGGCGCTGGTGCTCGACCAGATCGACCTCGGCGACCACGTGCCCGAGGCGCTGTATGTCGTGATCGCCGAAATCCTCGCCTTCGCTTACCAGTTATCAGGCAAGCACAAGGATTTCATGGACGATATCGAAACTCATCCCGCGCAATCATCGCAGGCAGCAGAAATCTAGGCAGGCAGCGGCTGCAATGCGCGTAGCAGATGTCGCCCGCGATCAGAAATCCAGCCCGAGGATAATGCAGCGCCCAGGCTGGCGGCGATACACGCCGTAGGCGTAATCCTCGGGCTCGTTGCGTAAACAGTTCAGAAAACGCAGCGACGACGTTACCGTACCCACGATGATGATCGACACCCCGATGCTTACGATCCCGTAACCCGCGACCGAGATAATTTCCTTGAATTCCACCATGTAAGATTCCTCCTGCCGGCTGCGGGCGTTGGACCGGGCGCGACATGCTGCAGCACGCGGGTCACGCTAATTGTCGGGTCGGGGTTCCTGGGTCCCGGGATTCGATTCCTGCATTTCCGCATCGAACACGGTGGAAATAGTCGCCGACGATTGCAGGGCCTGCGACGCCGAAAGCAGGTGCTCGCCTGCCGCTATTCGAGTTTCGCGCGCAAGCTGTCGCCAGGCATAAACGACCAGCAGCAGGTGGATGGTGATCGTGAAAACGTAGAGACCGCCGGTTTCAATCAGCTTCATGAAAATCGTCGCGATTACCGGCCCGATAACCGCGCCGGCGGCATAGGCCAGCAGCATGCCGCTGGAGATTTCGACAAACTCGTCCGGTTTTGCGTGGTCGTTGGCCTGCGCAACCGCGACCGCGTATAACGGAAAAGCGACGGCACCCCAGCAGGCCGCGGCCAGCAGCAGCCAGTGCAGCGACAGAAACCCGGCACCAACCACGGCGACGCCGAGCACGGCTGCCGCGAGCGCAACCCAGACGATGAGCTGCGCGCGGTCGGTATTATCGGACAGCCGACCTACCGGCCACTGCCCCAGCGCCCCGCCCAGGACCGTGGCGCTCATGAACAGCGCGACCCCTCCGACATCGAATCCGGCTCGTTGCACGAACAGCGGTCCCAGCGTCCAGAAGGCGCCGTTGGCCAGTCCGACCGCGACGCAGGCCGTGAAGGCGACAGGCGAGGTTGCAAATATCTTCTTGAAGCGCAGCCGGACCGTCACGATCGGGCGTGGAGCGGTCGACACGCTCAGCGCGACCGGCACGGCCGCGATCGACACCAGGATCGAGGCCAGCGCAAACAGGCCGAGGCCGGCCGGATCGGACAGCGTAATCATCATCTGCCCGACGGTCATGACGGTCAGGTTGATCACGAGGTAGGCCGACAGCACGCTGCCCCGCGTTTCGTTGGTCGAGCGCTCGTTGAGCCAGCTTTCGATAACGATGTACAGCACCGCGAAGCAAAAGCCGGTCAGGACCCGCATTATCCACCACGGCAAAGGCAGCACCACCATGCCATGTCCCAGCACGACCGCGGATACGATCGCCGCCATGGCGGTAAAGGTGCGAATATGCCCCACGCGTTGCACCAGGTGTGGACCGTAAAAACAGCCGCTCGCAAATCCGACGAAGTAAGTCGAACCCAGCAGCCCGATCGAGAAGATCGAAAAGTCCTCGATTTGCGCCCGCACCGGGATCAGCGTGCCCAGCAGCCCGTTGCCGGCCAGCAACAGGGCGACCGCGAATAGCAGGGCGGCGACGGGGGCGAGGGTACGCATCATGAGGCTGGAGTCATTTTCCGCTGGTTAATTATTTTTTCGATCGGAGACCAGGATCGACCGCACAGTATCACCAAAAATACCGCATAAGCAAACCGCGGCACCTGCCCCGGGTCAGGCGCCATCGCCCCGCGCAAGCCTTTTCGACAGGTGAATGCTGCCGGCTTTCCGCTTCTTTCTCGCGCGCATGTTCAATAACTCGACCCCGACAGAAAATGCCATCGCGAAGTAGATGTATCCTTTCGGAACCTGCACGTCGAATCCTTCCGCGATCAGCGTGAAGCCGATCAACAACAGGAACGAGAGCGCGAGCATCTTAATGGTCGGATTGCGATCGACGAAATCCCCGATCGGCCGCGCGGAAAACAGCATTACCACGACCGAGGCCAGGATCGCGATTACCATGATCGACAGGTGCTGGACGAGTCCCACGGCGGTAATCACCGAGTCGAGCGAGAAAACGATATCGAGGATAGCGATTTGCGCCAGGATAGAGAAAAAGCCGGCATGCGCGGGCGACCCCCCCTCGTCCTCGGGTATTTCCAGGCTGGTATGGATTTCGTGCGTCGACTTGGCCAACAGGAAAAGCCCGCCCCCGATGAGAATAACGTCGCGTCCCGATATCTCGGTATCGAGAATCGTAAACCAGGGTTCGACCAGGCCCATGACCCAGAAGATGCTGAACAGTAGCGCCAACCGGGCCAGCATCGCCAGCCCCAGTCCGATCCGCCTGGCCTTGTCGCGCTGGTTCTTCGGCAAGCGGCCAACCAGGATCGTAATGAAAATAATATTATCGATTCCGAGCACGATTTCGAGCGCAACCAGCGTGCCAAGCGCAACCCAGGATTCCGGGTTCACAATCCAGTCGAACATAAGTTTTTGTCCCGCTCTTATGGTGAAGGCGATATTATACCTGGATAGCGGACTCAATCCGTTTAATCGCGCGGGCTACCCCGATCCGCGGTCGGGGTATAAACCCGGGCCGTTTCATCGGCTTCACGCGCGAGGCGCTGCTGCTCGCCTTCTCAACCTCCAGTTCGGCCGCGGTGATGCCGCTGACGCTGTCCACGACCGAGGAAAAACTCAAGGTGCCGCCTTTTATCGCGCGCTTCGTCATTCCGCTCGGCACCACCGTCAACATGGGCGGCACGGCTATCTACCAGGGGATCGCGGCGATCTTCCTGGCCCAGGTATTCAACGTCGATATCGGCATGGCGGGAATCCTGCTGATCGTCGTCATGGCGACCGGCGCCGTGATCGGATCTCCCGGTACCCCCGGTGTCGGTATCGTGATTCTCGCGACCATTCTGACCAGCGTCGGCATTCCCGCCGCCGGCATCGCGATCATACTCGGCGTGGATCGGCCGCTCGACATGCTGTCTACCATGGTCGATGTCACCGGCGACATGGTCGCCTGCCTGGTGGCGCGGCGCGTGTTGCGGTCCTGATCTTCGGCGCGGTCCCGGGGGTTGCTCAAATAGCTGCCGACGCCTGACCGTCACCGGCCGGGGTAGCGGATTTACTCGTGGGCGATGGGTTTGTCGGTAAACAGGTAATCCTTCAGCTCCTTGTCGAACCGCGGGTCCTTGCGTCGGATCCATTCGAGCACCATGGCCGCATGCTCTTTTTCCTCGTCCCGGTTATGCGCGAGTATGGCCTTCAGCTCCTTGTCATTGCAGGCATCGACACGCTGGTTGTACCAGTCTACCGCCTCCAGTTCTTCCATCAGCGAAGTAATCGCCCGGTGCATGTCGCGCGTCTCGCCGCTGAGTTCGTCGATCGGTTCGTGGTATCCTTCGTTTGCCATTTTTTTCTCCTGTCGGCGTTGAAAATCGAGTCGTAATGTTAAGACATAATGCTTACGCTCGTCGATCGGAAAAGTTATTATCGCGGGCGTACACCGGCCGCCGACCTTGAGCGCAGGCGATATGCCCTGAAAACACCGGAGATCCCGTTTCCGAAGAGTAGCGTTTGACATGGTTTCAATTCGAATTTTATGCATCATGACCCTGTGCAGTCTGCTGCTAACGAGCTGCTACGGCCACAAGGCGCGGCGCACCGGCCACGCCGATAGTCCGCCGCCGCGCCTGGCGGCGGTCGAGTCCGCAAACCTGCGAGCCGTCCCTGGCTATACCGGCGACCGGCTCGGCGCCGAGATAACGGATATCTCGAATCTGCCGGGCGAGGACATCCAGGCGATCGGAATCAGTATTCCGATCGAATTCGGGCGCGTCGGCCGCATCGAGGTCGTTTCGCCTGCCGGCGACCCGATCCAGCAACAAAGAGAGGCGGACATTGTGCAGCAGGACGACGGCAAAAATGTCGGCATCCGCCTGTTCCTGCCGAAGCGCAAGGACTGGGAGTTCAGGCTGCGGCTTTACGACGATCGTGATGACCAGTAATCCGCCCGCATGATTCGCAGCTACTCTCGATCGGCGAGCCGTCGTGATCCTGATCGGTTCCCGCCAACCGCATCTTGCATCGCCCGCGAAGACAACTCGAGATTAATTAAGACATCACTACCAATCGAGCTATTAACTGAAACGAAAAAGGTGATCCAGCATGGAATCAGATAAAATCAGTCCGCTTATCGAGCAGGCCCAGGAATCGGTGTACAGCGCGCTTGCGCAGCCGGAAACCTATTCTCAATTCGGCATTATCGTCGGTATCTACGCGGTTGCATTCGTGCTGGCAAACCGCATTCGCAGGTTCGCGCCATTTCTCGACCGGAAACCCGAGGATATCGAGGGGCAGCCGTTACGAATATTCGTCAACAAGCTCGGTAACCTGATCTTCCCGCTGCTGGCGATCATGATGTTGCGCATTTCGGTCGAAATCAGCCAGAGCCTGCTGGACCAGGGCTGGCTCGTGCAAACCGCGCTGACCATCGCGATCCTGCTGCTTTTCAACTCGATCATCAACGATTTTATCTCGAACTCGATGATCGCCGGGATATTCCGCTACCTCGGGATACCGCTGCTGTTTCTGCACCTGGTCGGAATCCTCGAAGGCCTGATCGAGATCCTCGAATCGATGTCGGTTTCGATCGGTAATATCGAGATTTCCGCCTACGGCGTCGCCCGCGTCGCCATTTTCGGCTCGATGTTGTTCTGGATCGGGCGGGTTTCCAACCGCACCGGGCGCGAAATCATAAGCCGGCAGGCCAACCTCGACGTACGCACGCGCGAGGTCGCCTCGAAACTGCTCGAGATCACGGTCTTCTTCGTGATCTTCCTGCTGTTGCTGCAGGTCATGGGGATCAACCTGACCGCGCTCGCGGTGTTCGGCGGCGCCATCGGCGTCGGCCTGGGCTTCGGCCTGCAGGCGATCGCGTCCAATTTTATCTCTGGCATCATCATCCTGCTCGACCGATCGCTGGCGATCGGGGATTACGTCGAGTTCGAGGATGACAAGGCCGGCGTGGTGCGCGAGATGAACATGCGCTCGACGACGCTGGAAACCTATGACGGCCGCGACATCATGGTGCCCAACGAAAAGTTCATCGTCGAGACCTTCATCAACTGGACCCACAAGGACAAGCGGCAGCGCTACCGGGTCGATTTCTCGGTCGCCTACAGCACCGATGTCGGGAAACTGGTCGATATCATCAAGGAAGTCGTCGCCAGTCATCCGCAGGTGATCAGTGGCGACGATGTTCCGATCGAGGAACGCCCGGATTGCGAGATCGACAGTTTCGGCGATTCCGGGATCAACATGTTCGTCGAGTTCTGGATGCTCGGAATAGACGACGGTAAAAACCGGGTGGGGGGCGACCTGTTACTGATGATACTCGAGGCAATCCAGGAGCATGGCTTCGAAATACCGTTCCCGCAACGCGAGGTGCGCGTGCTCAACAATGCCTTTTCGGTATCGAGCCGGCGCGTCGACGACCCGGGCAAATCCGGCCAGTAAGCAGTCGCGGAACGGTACCTGCCCGAACGCTTGCGCTGCAACAGGGACCGGGCCCGCGGTGCGAAGTTTTACGCGTAGGTATCGATGATGCGCCCGGAATTCTTGTTTCTGCGATCTTTTTTGCGCTGCTGTGGTTTTTGTTTCCTGGCAGGCTCGGGCTTTTTCAGCGCGTCGCGCACTCGCGGAGACTGGTTAACCGATTTGATCAGGGGGTCATCGGCCATCGCTAGACCTCCTCGCCGCGCCGGGGCCCGCCCCGGACAGACTGCCTGCGAGCTTCGCAACGCGCTGCTGCAGGCAGCCTGACGCTTATGGCTCTACCTGCGACTGCGCAAGCCTGCATCGGGTTCTTGCCAGGAACTTCCGCGTTCGCGCGGGAGGTGGCGTATTGAATCTGGCCGTCTGCGCCAGCTGCCAGTTGCTCTGTCATGGTGACTCTGCCGGGACTGATATATTTTGATATCGACCGATTACGCAAAAAGTTAACAATCTCTTCCGGGTTAGCGGGATGGTGTCGATCGAGAGAGCAGAACTCCGCGGAAATTACGCCACGAGTGCGCATTGGCGGCATATTGCCGCGTGGCTGTTTCGAACTGCCAGGCCGTGGTAAAGGTTTGGCCACCTGGCCGGGCCAGCATGCGCCGCTTAGCCGATTAATTGCAGCCGTAGCGAAGGTCGATCTAAGCGCCCGCGCTCCACTCGGACATGCGTGCCTTGATGCGCAGCAACGCCTGGCCATGCAGCTGGCAGATGCGCGACTCGGTGACTTCGAGAATCTCCCCGATTTCTCGAAAATTGAGCTCGTCGTCGTAGTAGAGCGACATCACCAGTTGCTCTTTGTCGGGCAGCAGCCGAATGCTTTCGGCCAGCTGGCGCTGGTACTCGTCGTCACTGAAGGCTTCTTCAGGCGTCTGCCCGGACGCGCTTGGTATCGAAGAATCCTGCGCATTTTCCTCGAGCGAATCGATGCTGTAAATTCGTGCAGAGGACGAATCGATCAGGATCTGGTGGTACTCGCTGAGGCTGATTCCGAGCGCTGCCGCGACGTCGACATCCCTGGCGTCTTCTCCGGTTTCATTTTCTATCCTGCGAATCGCTTCGCTGACGGAGCGAAACTTGCGATGCACCGAGCGCGGCGTCCAGTCGGAACGGCGTATTTCGTCGATCATCGAACCGCGGATGCGGATGCCTGCAAAGGTTTCGAAACTGGCCCCCATTTCGGGGTCGAAATTACTGGCCGCCTCGAGCAACCCGACCATGCCGGCCTGGATCAGGTCATCGATCTGAACCGTTGGCGGCAATCGATTGAGCAGGTGATACGCGATTCTTTTGACCAGCGAGGCATGTCGGACAATCTGGTCGTTTTCGCCCAGATTCTCGACTTCGGCATACATCGCGTGTCCGTTCACAGGCGCTCTTCCTGCCCGCTGTAACTGACCAGACGTTCGATAAAGAATTCGAGATGCCCTTCCATGCAGGTCGGAGCGGGCCACAGCTGGGTTTTCTTCGCCAGCTGCTTGAACGCCAGCGCCGACGGGCTGCGCGGAAAGGCCTCGACCACCGACTTCTGCTTTTGCACCGCCTTCTTCAGGCAATCATCGTAGGGAACGCTGCCGAGGTAATCGAGAGTCACGTCGAGAAACTTCTGCGACACCCTGGCGAGCTTGTTAAAAAGCTCGCGTCCCTGCTGCACGCTAAGCGCCTGGTTGGCAAGCACGTGAAACCGCTCGACCCCGTAATCACGGTTCATCACCTTGACCATGGCGTAGGCGTCGGTAATCGAAGCGGGTTCGTCGCAAACCACGACAATCACTTCGCGCGCCGCCCTGATATAACTGACGACGCTGTCGGATATGCCGGCGGCGGTATCGATCAACAGCGTATCGACCGGCAGGGTCAGCTCCGAGAACGAACGGATAACGCCGGCGTTCTGTGCCGGCGTCAGGTCAGACATCGCGGCAACACCGGAGGATGCCGGCACGATCTTGATACCGGCCGGGCCCTCGATGATGGTTTCCTCGAGAGAGCATTCGCCGGTGACGACGTGCGACATGTTAAGCCCCGGG
>JAOTUD010000650.1 GCA_029864065.1 Gammaproteobacteria bacterium
GGACTCATCGCGATGGGACCAGGCGGCTGTGAACGTCGACCTCAATCTGGCTTCTCTACGTTCACTCTGAGAAACCCAGGAGAAGCCGAGCACCGCTTGACCGGGGCCTACCGAATTCAGGTGTTCGTCATTCTCTTTATTGACGCCGCGCGCGTAGTACGCAGCACCATCAAGGCCGAATGCACCCCATCGCGCGGACCACCCTGCTTCAATGCCTTCGATTCGCGTCTCGTCCAGGTTTTGTGACTGAAACAGTACACGCCCGCTGACGGGATCGATACCAAGCCGAACCTTCGACTCAATAAAGTCCTCGTAGCGCGTGTGAAAGACCGACAGTCGCGCAGAAGAACGTGTGCCCTGCCAACGCAAACCCAGGTCGAATCCATCTGACGATTCGGACTTCAGGTCCGGATTCGGAATAGCACGATAATTAAAGAACGGAATATCCAGCCCGATATTCGCATCCGCGTAAGGCGGCGCGCGAAAACCGTGCGAATACTGTAAGTAAATGTCGGTGCCCGGTGTCACCCTGTAAATTATGCCCAGCTTCGGCGACAGGTCTGATTCGGATAGCGCAACGAGTTCGGCAAACGGATAGTCTTCGAGATACATGGGGTCCTGGCTGGGAGAAAGTTCATATCGATCCGCTCGCAGGGCCGCAATCAGCACCCAGTCGCCGAATGTCATCGTATCTTCAAAGTACGCGCCGATTTCGCGGCTCGTTGAAATGGGGAAGTCCCGCAGCGGAAAAACCTCGCCAAGCAGGGCGTTAGTCTGCTCACCGGTTTGCAGGTCGGTCGAAAGTCCATCGCGAAATTCTTCGGTACGACGCTCGCGGTAATCGAGCCCCAGGCCGAGGCGATGCGAGATACGCGAAGTCTCAATGTCTTTCCACAAATTTAACTCGAGACCCGAGATTTCCTGCTCGAATGCGAAGAATCGATCAATTGAAACCGGGGTGCCAGCGTTGCCGCGCTCGTCGAGGGTCGCCTGCTCAATGTCGGCTACTTCGTAGTAGGCGCGAAGGCTGCCGGTATCGATCCAGCCTCCAGCCGTGCCAAACTCGTAAGCGACGTTGAGCAGCTCCATCTGGTAGGCGTCGTCGCCTTGCAACGCCGTTGTCGAACGGTAGCGGCCCGTGCCGAGCATGGATTGCAGCTCGGACTGTGTCGCTGAGTCCTGGTGAATGTAGGCTGCGCGCCAGGTATTGCCGCGCGGATCATCTGCTACGAGCTTAAGTACCGCGGTGCGCCGATCGGTGTCGCGCGTATCAAGGTTGTCCGGGGCGGCAGCCGAGTCGACCTCATGGCCGCTTCGCCAACTGATGCCCGCAGTGATTCCCAGCGAACGATCGCCCAGCGCAAGCATTGCCTGAGCTTGCTTGCTCTCGTCTGCGCCGCGCCACGTGGTCAGAAAATCGCCGCCATTGCGCCGTGACCCCATAAGATCTGCCGGATCCGGCGTGCTTACGGCAACGACGCCGCCGATCGCAGAGCTGCCGTACAAAGCGGATGCCGGGCCATGCAGCACTTCGATATTCTGAATCAGTCCGGCGTCAATGAAATCACGCGTGGCGTTCGAAAAACTGCCAACATCGAAGTGGTCAGACAGCGGTACGCCATCGACAACGATTGCGACTCGATTGCCGCCGATGCCGCGAATGTTGATGCCCTCGGTGCCAAATCGGTTACCCGCCGACTCATAGTCGATACCCGGAACATAGCGAAAAACGTCGTTGATGGAGGTTGCGAGCTCACCGTTGAGCTGCGCACGCGACAACACCGTCACATTGGCGGCAATGTCGCGCAGCGAGCGTTCGTCCTTGTGCGCGACGACAACTATCTGCTCGAGCGGGGTATAGGTCGCGGCTGAAGTCGCTTCGACGGAAGCCGCTTGCCCGAAAGCCACACCACACAAAAAAACGCCCGATACAAGGAACGTAACGGGCGCACTTGGAAATGCGCAGTTTTGCGGCATACTTTCACGAACCTGTTGATAATTTGCTCACCCAATGGGCAGCTTGCCAAACGCAGTTTTTATAACCATAGGTACAACCCGAAGAGCGGACTGGCACCCGCCTGAGCTTCACAAGTCGAAATATATGTATCTGATTTTAAAGAATTTTCACATAACTTTCGCGACACTGGCGATTGTCGGCTTCCTGCTCCGAGGCTATTGGATGCTGACCGGCTCTTCCTTGCGCCAAAATCGCGCAACGAAAATCCTGCCGCATGTCAACGATGCACTTTTTCTGGGCTCGGGTATCTGGCTCG
>JAOTUD010000651.1 GCA_029864065.1 Gammaproteobacteria bacterium
GGTGCAAATCGATCGCGCTGCGGTAAGCGTCGTTATTGTTGGTGGCCACGACGACGCGCTTGCCCGGCTTGATGCCATACTCGTTGGCGTAGGCGCGCGCCGCGGAGGCGAGCATGATCCCGGGCTTGTCGTTGTTGCCGAAAACCAGCGGTCGCTCGGTCGCGCCGCTCGCGATAACCACGCGCTGCGGGTAGTACAGCCACATGCGCTGCCGTGGATGACCGGCAGGCGGCACCGGCAAATGATCGCTTACCTTTTCTACCGCGGCGACGACGTTGTGGTCGTAGTAACCGAATACCGTGGTGCGCCGGAAGATGCGCACGTTTGCCATCGCCTCGAGTTCGGCGGTGACGTCCTGGGCCCATTCGGCGCCGGCCTTGCTGTCGATTACGAAGTTTTCACGGTTGAGAGAACCGCCCAGGCGCGGGTGTTCGTCGACAATGACGACGCGGGCATCGAGCCTCGCCGCGGCGAGCGCCGCGGACAGCCCAGCCGGGCCGGCGCCGACGACCAGCACATCGCAATGCTCGTGGCATTGCTCGTAATGATCCGGATCGGCCTCGGTCGCGGCGCTGCCGAGACCTGCCGCCCTGCGGATTATATGCTCGTAGACGTTGGTCCAGAACGAGGCCGGCCACATGAAGGTCTTGTAGTAAAAGCCCGCCGACAACAGCGGGGAGAACAGGTTGTTGATGGACATGACGTCGAACTCGAGCGACGGCCACCGATTCTGGCTATTGGCGACCAGCCCGTCGAACAGTTCGATCGTCGTGGCGCGGGTGTTCGGTTCCTTGCGCGGACCGCTGCGCAATTCGACGATCGCGTTCGGTTC
This sequence comes from Gammaproteobacteria bacterium, assembly GCA_029864065.1. Lineage (GTDB taxonomy): Bacteria > Pseudomonadota > Gammaproteobacteria. The sequence continues at coordinate 833 of JAOTUD010000651.1, forward strand.
CTCGGATCCGGCGGTCTGAATTCCGCGCGGGCGATGATACTTGAAGCTGCGCCCGACCAGGTGCACGCCGTTGGCCAGCAAGGCCGACGCGAGCGTGTCGCCCTCGAAGCCCTGGTAGGATTTGCCGTCGAAGGTAAAGCTGATCACGCGGTCGCGGTCGACGAGGCCGCCATTACTGGTGCGAAATTTCTGTGACATCGCGCTTAGTCCCCCTTGTTGCCGACGGGCAGGTTGGGCGAGGCCGGCTCGATGCCGAATATTTCGTGGTTCACGGTATCGCGTTCCACGACGATCCAGGCGCGGCAGCCGTTGACATGATGCCAGTATTCGCGATGCTTTCCGGCCGGGTTGTCGCGAGTATAAACGTAGTGATACCAGTCGTCCTGCGACGCGTCGTCGGCAGGGCGTGCCACGCTCGCGTCGCCACCGTAGGAATACTCATCTTCGTTGCGGACCCCGCACCAGGGGCATTCGATTCTTAGCATTTCTCGCTCCTAGTGTGACCTGGGTGAGGCGCCGACGCCTTTTTCATCGATCATGTTGCCCTCGCGGAAGCGTTCCAGCGTGAATTCCGCGTTTAGCGCGTGCGGCTTGTCGTGTGCGATGGTGTGCGCAAAAACCCAGCCCGATCCCGGGGTCGCCTTGAAGCCGCCGTAACACCAGCCGCCATTGATATAGAGGTTGTCTATCGGGGTTTTGCCGATGATGGGCGTGCCGTCCATCGACATGTCCATGATCCCGCCCCACTGGCGCAATACCCGCAGGCGCGCCAGGCACGGCATCATCGTCACACCACCGGCGACCACGTGGTTAAAGGTGGGCAGGTTGCCGCGCTGCGCGTAAGTGTTCCAGCCGTCGAGGTCGCCGCCGAATACCAGGCCACCCTTGTCCGACTGGCTGATATAAAAATGTCCCGCGCCGAAGGTGCAGACGGTATCGACCAGCGGCTTGATACCCTCGGTAACGAAGGCCTGCAATACGTGGGATTCGATTGGCAGTTTCATGCCGACCATGTCGAATACGCGGCTCGAGTTCCCCGCCACTGCGACGCCGACCTGCCCCGCGCCGATAAAGCCGCGCGAGGTCTCGACGCCGATTACCCTGTCGCGCTCGCGCTTGATGCCGGTGACTTCGCATTTCTGGATAATATCGACGCCGAGCCGGTCGGCGGCGCGCGCGTAGCCCCACGCGACCGCGTCATGGCGCGCGGTGCCGCCGCGCGGCTGGGCCAGCCCGCCCTGGATCGGAAAGCGCGTGTTTTTCGAAAAATCAAGATGCGGCATCAGTTTCCTGACGCCGTCGAGGTCGTGCATCACCGCGTCGACACCGTTCAGTCGCATCGCGTTGCCGCGGCGCGCGGCGGCGTCGCGCTGCGCATCGGTATGAAACAGGTTCAACACGCCGCGCTGGCTGAACATGACGTTGTAATTGAGA
>JAOTUD010000652.1 GCA_029864065.1 Gammaproteobacteria bacterium
GCGGACTCCGCCAGCCGCTGGCGGGTCAGCGCGGAGCGCATTTCACCGAGAAAGATTTCCGCCTCGGCCGCCGCGGACACGCCACTGTGACCCAGCGCGGCCATCTGCCGGGTCATGTCGTTCGCGGTCGCGGCGGTTTCCAGCGAGCGCTCGACCAGGCGGGTCAGTTGCTGTTCGGCGACCGCCCTGATCCAGGCGATGCGCGTATCGGCTACGGCCTCGATCACCGAGCCGGCCGCATCGAAACGCGCCGCTTCGAGCCGGCGCAAGGTCACCTCGCGGCGCAACGGCATCAGCAACAGGCCGCCGATGTCGAACAGCAGGGAGGCGGAGTATTCGCCCTCGTCCGTTCGCTCGTAAGTGAAACCGGGATTACGAATTCGCCCGGCCTGGGCGTAATCGGCTTCGGCGATACCGACGCGCAACAGGTTGGAGCGCGCCTGCGGATTCAGCCGCATCGACAGCAATTCAGCGTTCTCGCTGTCCAGCGGCGATTTCAATATGGCCGCTACCTCGTCGGGCGTCAGTTCATTTTCCGGTTGCAGCCTGGTAGCGGGATTATCGCTGCCGACACTGGCGTCGACCAGTTCCTGCACCGGGGAGATTCCACGGTCGTCGGGCACGCTGCTGCAAGCTGTCAGCGCGATCAGCATGCCCAGGAGACCGATTTTGGTCAGGTTCGAATTCATATTCATGACTCCTCCTGTGCCAGGCAATCACCTGGAACCTGGCGGATTCCGGATTCGAGTTCGGCGGCGGTCAGCAGTTGCAGGGTTTGCCTGGTGCTCGGCTGCTCGAGGTGCAGCCAGAGCACGGTTCGCTGCCGGTAGCGCGGTTCGGTTTTTGCCGGGTATTTCATCGCTGTGGCCCTGTCCTTGAAACGCGCAGCATTCTGCTGCTGACCAAACACACCTAGCGAGATCGCATGCTGCTTGCCTGGCTCGTTAAGCAACCAGTAATCCTTGATCCCCCTGGCTTGCAGATCGCGGACGGTGGCCAATGCGGCTTCACGCGTCGGGTGGCCATCGATATAAACCATGGTGCCGACATACTGCCTTTCGCTGACGGATTTGAGCTGCGTCGCCGCACCCCGGTCCCGGTAACGTTGGCCCATGGCCCGAGCCTGATCCGGCTTCGCGAACGGGCCGACCCTGTAGCAAAGACGAGCGGCTGCAGCCGCCATTTGCGGGCCGTTTGCCGGTCGGATTCGGGTAATCTCGAAACCGCCTGGCCCGTTGACCACGTCGAAGTCGACGGGCATGTCGCGTTGCAGCCCGACCAGGAACTGTGCATCCCTGACCTTGAACAGCATCGTCATGCCCGGCATGCCGAACTTGTCGATGGGGCCGTGCTCGATCTTGACCTTGCCCTGGTCGGCCCGAATCGACTTGACCGTACCGCTCGCGTCGAAGGCCTCGCCCACATCGCCGCCGATCAACTGCAGCCCGGTGATGGTGAACCCGGCGGCCGTATTGTCGACGTTGAACTCGATCTCCGAGCCCTTCTCGATATTCGCCATCTGCTCCGGATCCTCGACGCGAAACATCATCGTCATCCCCGGCATGCCGAGACGATCGATGGGACCATGCTCGATCTTGAGCTTGCCCTCGGACATCTTGACCTGCTTGACCACCCCGGTGGCATCGAAACGACGCGATTTCATCGCCAGCCGCGTAATCGAAAATCCAGCCGCCGTGTTGTCGACGTCGAAATCAATTTCAGAACCTTTATCCAGGCCGGCGAGCTGGGCTGGATCCTCGACGCGAAACATCATCGTCATCCCCGGCATGCCAAGACGATCGATGGGTCCGTGTTCGACCTTGATCTTGCCTTCCGACAACCGTACCTGGCGCACCACGCCGCTGGCATCGAATCCGCCCGGCATCGATTCGCCGCTGGTACCCGAGCCCGGGCGATTCGACAGGCGCTCCAGCACCGAGCTGGTCGGCGGCAGTGCCTCGTCGGTATTAAATCTCTCGTCTCCGCGAAACCTGCGTGTCCACGAGAGCCCGGTATCAAGCGGGACGACCTCGTCGGGAAACAAGGATTCGTAGGCTGGCGACGCGGGATGTTGATCGACATCCAGCGGAGACGGCATATCCTCCGCGGCCAACGCGGCGTTTCCCATTAGAACCGAAGCGAGCAAGGCGTATCTAAACCCTGTACCTGTATTCATGTTCAGCACTGGAACCTCGAAAAATAACGATTAGATGTAACGCCACAGGCAATGCATCAAGGTCAGCGATTGCGATGGCGCAATGAGTC
>JAOTUD010000071.1 GCA_029864065.1 Gammaproteobacteria bacterium
TCGCAAACAAGCAACAGTCTGCAAGCGGCGAAAGCCAGCAGGACGCTGACCCGCTCGCAGCCCTGCAGGCGCTCGGCGAAGACATCGGTCTCGGTGATGATGACGAAATCCTGCATCCCGACGATGCGTTTATCCTGTCCGCAAGGCTGGATGCGAACAACATCATTCAGACCAACATTCTGATGGCCGAGAATATCTACCTGTACCGCGAAAAAATCAAAATCGCGATGGTGCAGGGCGCCGGGCACGAGCTCGGGGCGATCTCGGTACCGAGGGGCAAGAAAAAAACCGATGAATTCCTCGGCCCTACCGAAGTCATTTACGGCCAGGTCAACGTGTCGATCCCGATCATTTCCGCGGCCGCTGCAAGCGGCCGCTTCGCGCTGTCATACCAGTACCAGGGCTGCGTAGAGGATCGCATCTGTTACCCCCCAATCACCAAGTATCTGAGCGTCGACGCGAACCAGGGACTGGTGCAGGTCGTCGACGACCTCGCAACCAAAGGCAACCTGTCGACGGCCTCCTCTTCGACCGTGCAACAGGCCACGCCGCCCGTTTCGGAACAGCAACAGTTTGCCCTGCTGCTGGCAGACGAGAGCCTGCTCATCGTTGTCGGCCTGTTTTTCCTGGCCGGCATCGGACTCACCTTTACACCCTGCGTTTTCCCGATGATCCCGATACTCTCCAGCATCATCGCCGGCCAGGGTTCGACGATCACGACGCGCAAAGCCTTTACCCTGTCGCTGGTTTACGTGCTGTCGATGGCGGTGACCTATGCCACCGCGGGTGCAATCGTCGGTTACTATGGCGCCGAATTCAATATCCAGATCTGGTTCCAGGACCCGATAATCCTGAGCGTTTTTGCGGCGATATTCGTTTTACTGGCGTTGTCGATGTTCGGTTTTTACGAGCTGCAGATGCCCAACGCAATCCAGTCACGGCTGACCGCCATCAGCAACAGCCAGCAGGGCGGCAACCTGATCGGCGTCGGCCTGATGGGATTTTTCTCGGCGATCATCGTCGGCCCGTGCATCACTGCACCGCTGGTCGGCGCATTGATATTCATCTCGCAAACCCAGGACTGGCAGCTCGGCGGTCTTGCATTGTTCGCCCTCGGGCTGGGCATGGGCATGCCGTTGTTGCTGATCGGAACCTCGGCGGGCAAGCTGCTGCCGCGGGCCGGCGGCTGGATGGATACCGTCAAGGCCGTGTTCGGCGTCGTCCTGCTCGGCGTCGCGCTGTGGCTGCTCGAGCGCATCCTGCCGGTCGGCATTACGATGGCCCTGATCGCCGCATTGCTGATAGCATCGGCAATATACATGGGCGCGCTCGATGCGCTAGGCGAGGCCGCATCCGGATGGCGACGTTTCTCGAAATCCCTGGGCCTGTTGATCCTGGTCTATGGCATTGCCTACCTGATTGGAGCCGCCGCTGGCAGCAATGACCTGATTCAGCCGCTACGCGGCGTTATCGCCTCGGCCGGCGGCGCGGAAGGGACTACCCAGCATCTCAGTTTTCGCCAGGTCAAGGGCCGCGACGGTTTGCAGCTGGCCCTGAACGATTCGATTCAGCAGGGTCGCAACACGATGCTCGATTTTTATGCGGACTGGTGTATCTCGTGCAAGGAAATGGAAAAATACACTTTCAGCCATCCCGAGGTACTGGCTGCCCTCGCTGACGTACCGGCGTTGCAGGCCGACGTTACCGACAACGACCGTATCGACACCGAGCTGATGAATGCGTTCGGCATCTACGGCCCGCCAGCCATCCTGTTCTTCGACGTTGACGGCCGCGAGATTCGTAATCGCCGCGTGGTCGGAGAAATGTCGGGCGAGCAGTTTGCGACCCACGTAAACGCCACGTTTCAGTGAAACGCAATTTCCTGATATTGCCGGCGATCGCGCTGCTGTCGTCGCTTGCCGGCGCCCTGCTCTACAATCTGCTGCAACCCGAAAAAAACACGGATAGAGCGGCCGACGCCGCGCAACCCATCCAACTGCAGGCGATACCGCTGGTCGACCTTGACGAGCAGCAATCGGTGATCGGAGACTGGCGCGCTAACCTGCTGATCGTTAATTTCTGGGCGCCGTGGTGCGCGCCCTGCCGGCGCGAAATTCCGGCGCTGATCGAGGTCCACGAGGCCTATGCCGAAAAAGGCGTGCGCGTGCTCGGCCTCGCTTTCGATAACGCACCCCAGGTAATCCGCTTCGCCGCCGAATTCGAGATCGACTACCCTTTGTTCCTGGCCGGAAACCGCAGCGCGATGTACAACGCCGCTTTCAACAACCCGAGCGGCAGCCTGCCTTTCACCGCTTTGCTCGATCAGGATTTGCGCATTATTTTCCGGCATAACGGCGAAATTACGCCAGCGCAACTGCGCGAGCAGCTGGAAAAGGCCCTCGAGTTCTCAGGATGAGCCCAATTTAAGAAAAAAGTCGATAACGTCGGCAAACTGGCGCAGAACTTACGAAAACTGGACACTATCTAGTCGTTATGTGAAAATCCGCCGATATCCATTGCCAGGCCCGTTACTTATACAAATGGCTACCATTCTGGTCCTACATGGCCCCAACCTCAACCTGCTGGGCACGCGCGAACCCGAGGTTTATGGTTCCGACACGCTTGCCTCGATCAATCAGCGTCTGGTCCAGATGGCGGAGCAGAACGGCGTGCAGTTGCAGACGTTTCAGTCGAACAGCGAGGGCGAAATCGTCAGCCGTATCCAGCAGGCCGGCGCAGAGCAGATCGACTTCATAATCATCAATCCCGCGGCTTATACGCACACCAGCGTTGCGATCAGAGACGCGTTTCTGGCGACGCGGATTCCGTTTATCGAAACCCATTTATCCAACGTCTACGCGCGCGAAGACTTCAGGACGAACTCCTACCTTTCCGACCTCGCGATCGGTGTCATCAGCGGATTTGGTAAAAACAGTTATCTGCTGGCCTTTGAAGCCGCCATCATTCATTGCAAGCAATCCGCGAAGAAGAGAGCCGAATAAATGGATATACGCAAGATTAAGAAACTGATCGAACTGCTCGAAGAATCCGGTATCGCCGAGATCGAAATAAAGGAAGGCGAGGAATCGGTAAGAATCAGCCGGCAAGGCTCGGCCATAATGCAAACCGTCGCCGCGCCGGCCATCGCCGGCGCGGCGTCGAGTGCAGAAGCGCAATCGGCACTGGCTGGCGCGGCGGATTCGCCGGAGGCGGAAAGCGGGCATCAGGTCAAATCTCCGATGGTCGGCACATTTTACGCCGCCGCATCGCCGACCTCGGGGCCCTTCGTAACCCAGGGCCAGCAGGTTAACGTCGGTGACACGCTTTGCATCATCGAGGCGATGAAGATGATGAACCAGATCGAGGCCGACAAAGCCGGCGTGGTGCGTTCGATTCTGGTCGAAAACGGCAGCCCGGTCGAATTCGACCAGGTGCTGTTCATAATTGAATAACAAAGCGTGTTTATCCTGTCCGGAATTAGTGCAGTCTGCCTAACCCTGCCGCCCCCGAACCGGGCGCGGCCCGCCGCTGAGGGATTTAGCGGCAGCGGGACGATAGCCGCGGGTCGCAAAGCGCGGCTTACCGCCGGGTGGCGCATTAACCCCATTAATTCCAGACCGGGAGATCGATAGTGCTCGAGAAAATCCTGATCGCCAACCGGGGGGAGATCGCATTGCGCATTCTGCGCGCCTGCCGCGAAATGGACATCAAGACCGTCGCGATTCACTCCACCGCCGACCGTGACCTGAAACACGTCAGGCTTGCCGATGAATCGGTTTGCGTCGGACCGGCCTCGTCGCTCGAAAGCTACCTCAACGTGCCGGCCATTATCTGCGCGGCCGAACTGACCAACGCCGACGCTATCCATCCCGGCTACGGCTTCCTGTCGGAAAATGCCGAGTTTGCCGAGCAGGTAAACTCGAGTGGTTTCAAGTTCATCGGCCCGAGCGCCGAGGCGATCCGCACCATGGGCGACAAGGTAGCGGCAATCAAGGCGATGAAGGCCGCCGGGGTGCCGACGGTGCCGGGCTCGGATGGGCCCCTGGAAGACGACAACGACAGTAACCTCGCGATGGGGCGAAAGATCGGCTACCCGGTGATCATCAAGGCGGCCGGCGGCGGCGGCGGACGCGGCATGCGCGTGGTGCATGCCGAGGGCAGCCTGCTGAACTCGATCCAGTTGACCCGTTCCGAGGCCGCGGCGGCGTTCAATAACGGCACCGTTTACATGGAAAAGTTCCTGGGCACACCGCGACACATCGAAATCCAGGTACTGGCCGATGCCCATGGCAACGCCATCCACCTGGGCGAACGCGATTGTTCGATGCAGCGACGCCATCAGAAGGTCGTCGAGGAAGCGCCGGCACCCGGCATAACCGAGGAGCAGCGCAACAGGATCGGCAAACGCTGCGCCGAAGCCTGCATACGGATGGGGTACGAGAGTGCGGGCACCTTCGAATTTCTCTACGAAAACGGCGAGTTTTACTTTATCGAAATGAATACCCGCGTCCAGGTCGAACACCCGGTAACCGAGATGATCACCTGGGTCGATATCATCAAGGAGCAAATCTCGATCGCATCCGGATATCCACTGAACTACAGGCAGGAAGATATTCGCATCCAGGGCCATGCGATCGAGTGTCGCATCAACGCCGAGGATCCGAAGAACTTCCTGCCCTCGCCCGGCAAGATCACGCTGTACCACGCTCCCGGAGGTCCCGGCGTTCGCATGGACTCGCATATCTATAACGGCTACACGGTGCCCCCCTATTACGATTCGATGATCGGCAAGCTGATTACCTACGGAACTTCGCGTAAATCCGCCATCGCGCGCATGAAGGTTGCGCTTTCCGAGATCGTCATCGAAGGCATCAAGACCAACATCGATCTACAGAAAGAAATTATCAGTGACGGCAATTTCGCCGCCGGTGGCACGGATATTCACTACCTCGAGAAAAAGCTCGGGATTGACTAGCGCTAATGGCATGGTGGCAGTTCAGCCTTGATTGTCGGGCCTCCGAGCTGGAACAGGTCGAGCACCTGATGCAGGAGCTGGGCGCATCGAGCATCTCGCTCTGCGATGCCGCGGACGAGCCGATTTACGAACCGCTGCCAGGCACTACCCCGGTCTGGGAGAACTCGGTACTGACGGCAACCTTCGGCGCCGAATCCGATCCCGAAATCCTGTACCGGCGGATCGCCGGGGCGCTGCCCGATCGTGTTGTCGCCAGCATCCGCCGTCACAGGCTCGAAGACGAGGACTGGGAACAGGCCTACAAACGGCATTTCAAACCCATCCAGTGCGCTCCGGGGCTGTGGATCGTGCCAAGCTGGGCGCAGCCACCCGATCCCGGCGCCACCGTAATCAACCTCGACCCGGGGCTAGCTTTTGGTACCGGCAGCCACCCCACCACCGCGCTGTGTCTCGCATGGCTGGCGGCGCATGACGTTTCCGGCCTGCGCGTCATCGACTACGGCTGTGGCTCGGGTATTCTTGCCATCGCCGCCTGCAAGCTCGGCGCGCACGAGGTCGTCGCACTCGACATCGACGCGCAGGCGTTGCGCGCCTGCGCAGCGAATATCGACGCCAACGGCATCGATGCAGGCCGGGTCAGGATTTGTCTACCGGAAGCCATGGAGCAACACCCGGCAGACTTGCTGATAGCCAATATACTCGCGGGGCCGCTGATCGAACTCGCGCCTCGCCTTGCGGGGCTGGTCAAAGCCGGGGGACGAATTTTGCTTTCGGGGATACTCAATTCGCAGCTTGAGGATATACAATTGCGTTATCGGCCCTACTTCGATCTCGACCCGGCCAGGAGCATCGAAGACTGGGCATGCATCGGCGGAAAGCGGGTCTGACAGGTTTAAATGTACAAGAGCACACATCTCGGCGAAGTAATGGAAACCTCATGCGACCAGTGCAAGAGCCGGTTTCGCCTTACCGAAAAGCAGCTCAAACAGGCTTACGGCAAGGTTCGATGCGGACAGTGCGGCAGCGTCTTCAACGCGCTGCACGGATTGAAAAATTACGAGGGAGAACTGCCGCCCGGGTATCTCGATCGGCAGCGGGGAGAAACCGGCCTGGACGATAAAACCATGCCGATAATCGGCATCGAACCGGACCTGATAACCAGTGAACGCGCGGAGCTCAGCCTGCACGAGGCGATGTATGGCTCGGAGCGGCGAACTTTCTTTTCGCTCGGCCCGCTGGGCTGGTTTATCGGGATACTGCTGCTGGTTGCGGTCGGCATCGCGCAGGCGGTTTATTACCAGCGTTACCGGCTCATAGAAGACCAGCGTTACCAGCAACAGGTCATCAACCTGTGCCAGGTCCTGCCCTGCGCCGAAACCGAGTTTTCCAGTATCGAGCAAATCAGGTTGCTGGAGCGCAACGTCTTCACGCACCCGGTCGCATCGAATGCGTTAATGATAACGGGATCCTTCGCCAACGAGGCGCCGTTTGCGCAAAAATTGCCCGACATGCTGATCAGCCTGTTCGACGTGCAGGGTAAACTGATCGCGAATCGCCTGTTCACGCCGACGGAATACCTGCCGGACGACAGAAATCGCGGCGTCATCAAGCCCGCATCGACGATCCAGTTTCGCCTCGAGATCGTAGATCCGGGAACCGACGCGCTGACTTACGAATTCGAATTTTTTTAGGCGGATGACTACAATAAACTCGCCTAATACAGGCATCGAATTTTACTGCTATCCGAGTTTTCCCTGGCGGGGTATATTGCCTCGCCCGCCCGCAGGTCCGCGTGGCCGGTCACCATCAGGAATCGAATAAAATTCAACCGATAAATATCCAGTATCAGCTAAACAGGTTCCTGCCGTTTCTGCGCTGGGGCAGAAACATGACGCGCAGCAGCATGCGCGCCGACGCGATCGCGGGATTGACCGGCGCCGCGATCGTGCTGCCGCAGGGCGTCGCCTTCGCCGCAATTGCGGGTATGCCTCCCGAGTACGGGCTCTATACCAGCATGGTGCCTGCGATAATCGCGGCCCTGTTCGGTTCGTCGTGGCACCTCGTGTCGGGACCGACGACGGCGGCGTCGATCATCATGCTGGCGTCCCTGAGCGGTTTCGCGACCCCGGGCAGCGAAGAATACGTTGCACTCGCGATCACCCTCGCCTTCATGGTGGGAGTGCTGCAGCTGGCGATGGGTATGGTACGCCTCGGCGCGCTGGTCAACTTCATCTCGCACTCCGTCGTCGTCGGCTTTACCGCCGGCGCCGCCTGCCTGATCGCGGCCAAACAGGCGCGCGAATTCCTCGGTATCGATATCCCCGATGGCGCCCACCTGCTGGCGACGTTGCAATTCCTGTGGGATAACTGGCACGATTTACACCCGTTGGTAAGCCTCGTCGCACTGATCACGTTGTTGAGCGGCATCCTCGCGCAACGCCGGCTCGGCGGCTTGAGCATGATCGCTGCCCTGTTTGCCGGCAGCATCGCCGCCGCCCTGTTCAACTTCGCCTTTGGCGAGACAATCTCGGGGATCCGGATGGTCGGCGCGCTGCCCCAGCAGTTGCCGCCGCTGTCGATGCCGCAGTTCTCGCTGGACGTCTTTCGCCAGCTGTCGCCGCTCGCCCTGGCGATGACCCTGTTCGCGCTGACCGAGGCGGTTTCGATCGCGCGCTCGATTTCGCTGAAATCGGGGCAACCGATAGACGGTAACCAGGAATTCATCGGCCAGGGCCTGTCCAATATCCTCGGCAGCTTCTTTTCTGCATACGTGGCGACCGGCTCGTTCAACCGCAGCGGCGCCAACTACGACGCCGGCGCGCGCACCCCGATGGCGGCGGCGCTGGCGGGCGTAATTCTGGTGGTTCTGGTTTTGCTGTTAGCGCCGCTGACGTCCTACCTGCCGAAGGCGGCCGTCGCGGGGCTCTTGTTCCTGGTCGCATGGCGGCTGATCAATTTCACCCAGATACTGAAAATACTGCGTGCCGATGACAAGGAGGCGGTAATTCTCGGCATCGTTTTTTTCGGCACCGTATTTTTCTCGATCGAGTTCGCAATACTCGCCGGCGTTATCCTGTCGCTGATGATTTTCCTGCGCAAGACCTCGCGTCCCAGGCTGTCACCCCGGGTTCCCGATCCCGCATCGAAGACGCGCAAGTTCGTCTACGGACAGTTTTTACCCGAGTGCCCGCAGCTCAAGATTCTGCGCCTGGACGACTCGCTTTACTTCGGCTCGGTGGCCCATGTCGGGGAAATATTGCGTCGTTACCGCGAGCACTACCCGGATCAGAAGCATTTGCTGCTGCTCACCAAGGGGATTGCCACGGTCGACGTTGCCGGCGCCGAGCTACTGGTTAGCGAGGCCGAGGAAAGGCGGGCGATCGGCGGGGATATGTACATGTACCGTCTCAGGGACACCGCATCAAAAGTGTTCGATCGTGGCGGTTATGCCGAAGAAATCGGCGAGGCCAATATATTCGATACCAAGGAAGAAGCCATCGCGACGATTTTCGATCGGCTGGACAAGAATATTTGCGCCGGCTGCGAACACCGTATTTTCGTTGAGTGCAAGACGATCGAAAAACCAAAAAAGAAAACCGAGGCTTGACCCGATGTCATTTACCATCGGACCGTATGAATTCGGCAATCGGCTGGTGCTGGCCCCGATGGCCGGCGTTACCGACCGCCCTTTCCGTCGGCTGTGCCGTCACCTCGGCGCCGGGATGACGGTGTCCGAAATGATCACCAGCCGCCCCGACCTGCGCGACAGCCGAAAAACCAGGTTACGCATGAATCATGATGGCGAACCCGGCCCCATAATAGTGCAAATCGCCGGCGGCGTTCCCGCGATGATGGCCGATGCCGCCCGTTTCAATGTCGGACAGGGAGCCCAGATTATCGACATCAACATGGGTTGCCCGGCAAAAAAAGTCTGCAAGGTCGACGCTGGTTCGG
>JAOTUD010000653.1 GCA_029864065.1 Gammaproteobacteria bacterium
GGCGCATTCACAAGATCGGCAGCCTGATCGATCACATGGCGGTAATCTTCAAGTTCGAGCAACAGTACTACGACGATGCCAGCATCCCGGTGAGCTTCGTCGGCCATCCGCTGGTCGACAAGGTCAAGGCTGACGTCGATACCGGGGCGCTTCGCGAACGCCTCGGTATCGGCGCCGAAGACCGGGTTGTCGGATTGTTCCCCGGCAGCCGTCACAGTGAAATTTCACGATTGCTGCCGGTTCTGTTCGATACTGCGAAAGCGATGCACGAACGCGATCCCGGCATCCGCTTCATTTTGCCGGTCGCGTCGACGCTGAACTTCGACGACGTCAGCCGTCTATGTGCCGGCAGCGGGGCCGAAATCATCGCGAGCCAGGACGATATCTACGAGGTCATTTCCTGCTGCGACGCGATCGCAACCTGCTCGGGCACCGTCACGCTGGAAATCGCCCTGCTCGGTGTGCCGATGTGCATCCTGTATAAAATGTCGGGTCTGTCCTACCTGGTCATGAGCCGACTGATCACCATACCGCATATCGGCCTCGCCAACATTGTCGCCGGCAAGGCCGTGGTGCGCGAATTTCTGCAACGCGACGCAAATCCCGATAATGTCAGCCGCGAGCTTTTCAGCCTGCTCGACGACCGCGAGTACCGCGCACGGGTCAGGCGCGAACTGGGGCGCGTGCGCAAAAACCTCGGTGTCGGCGACGGCGCCGCAAACATGGCAAAACTGGTAATATCGCTGATCGGTCAAACAACGCAAAACGACAAGAGGGAGGCAACAAATGGCTAATCGGGGGCATTCCGAGGGTATCACGATGAGCGGCGGCGGACTCTATTCACTGGCCACCATCGGTGCCAGGCACGTGATCGACGCGGCAACGCCGCTGGTCGTGGCAGCCATCGACGGCCTGGACGCGGCTTCGATTGCCGACGGGTTTACGCTATCCGACATGGGCACCGCGGACGCGGGCACCTCGCTGTCGATGATCACCGGCGCGATCGACGCGGTCAGGGCTCGCGTGCCGTCGGCAGCAGTCACCGTCGTCTACTCGGATCAGCCGCGCAACGATTTCAACGCGCTGATCGCCAACGTCTACGGCCTCGGCCCCTTCGAGACCTATCTCGACCGGCACGACAACGTGTTTCCGCTGGTTTCCGGAACCACCTTCTACAAGCAAATCGTGCCTGCCGCCACGCTCGATGTCGGCTTTTCCGCGACCGCGATGCACTGGATGAGCAGCAAGGTTTGCAACCTCTCGAACCACGTGCAGGCGGTGGGCGCCAGCGGCAAGGAACTGGAAGCGTTTCGCAAACAGGCGCATCTCGACTGGCGCCAGATACTGCTACACCGCGCAACGGAACTGAAACCCGGCGGCAAGCTGGTGTTGATCAACTTCGGCCGCGACGAGCAGGGGCGTTACCTCGGCAATACCGGCGGGATCAACATGTTCGACACCTTCAACCAGATCTGGATTAGCTTTCTCGAACAGAAACGCATTACGCGCGACGAGTACCAGAACATGACGCTGCCACAGTACTACAACACGGTCGACGAATTCAGCGCACCACTGGTCGATACCGACGATGCCGTTTACCGGGCCGGCCTGCGTCTCGACCATATCGATACGCGCATCGTCAAGTGCCCGTTTGCCGAATCCTTCGACACGCACGGCGACGCGGCGCGATTCGCCGAGGAATATATACCGACGATACGCAGCTGGAACGAGAGTATCTTTTTCAACGCGTTGTCGGCCGAGCGACCACTAGAGGAACGCCGCCAGATCATCGAGGACTACTACGGTACCTACCGCGATATGGTGCGTGACAGTCCCGCGGGGCATGGCATGGATTATGTGCACGCGTACATGGTGATTTCGAAACAGCCCGCCTAAACGGAATTCGGCCCATCACTCCCAGCAAAGGGTTCGGGTCCGAAAACCGGTTCTGACCACAGTGACGTGTCATCCCCGCTTGCGCGGGAATGGCTCAAACCCGGATTTTTTTGCCTTAAGTAAGTGCGATCGGGGTCCGACCCTCAAACTCTGATCCCACGCAAACCAACCTCAGGTCTCGACCGGATACCCCTCCTTTTCCCAGTCGGGCATGCCGGTATGACTGATACAGGTTATATGGTTCAGTCCCTGAAAATTCAGGTTGGTCGTAGAGGTCTGCGCACGCCTGCCGGAGCGGCAATAGAGGTAGACCTGGTCGTACTGTTTCAGTTCGTCGACGCGCGCGTTCTCGGTGCCCATCGGGA
>JAOTUD010000078.1 GCA_029864065.1 Gammaproteobacteria bacterium
TGAATTCTTCAAGCTTGCGAATTTGCCACAGCCCGTCGGACTCGAATTTTCTGAAAGCCAGGTCGAATCCACCCGAGTCGTAATATTTTGCATTCATGATGATGATGAATAGCCCCCCGAGCCTGATCGGACGCAACAGCCCGGGCACATGCTCGGCGCCCACATGTCCGGCACCCATCGAACCGATGCAGACCCCGGCCTCGAATATCCCGTCGGCGACCGCGATCTCCCGCGTCAGATCGGCGCACACCAGGTTGCGATAGACCCGCTTTTCGCGCGCCTGCTCGAGCATCCCCTCGGAGATGTCGATTCCGTCCACGGTATCGAAACCCAGTTGCCGCAGCGCCTCGCCGACCAGCCCGGTGCCGCAACCGAAATCGATGATAGCCCGGTCGCGCCAGTCGACAGCCGCGCCCAGTTCACGCGCCGCGACGGCCGGGGAAATGTAGCCGAATTCTTCGATAAGATGATCGTCGTAGCTGTCCGACCAGTCGTCGTAGATTTCGCGCGAACTGTCGCCGTCCTCGAGATGGCTGACGCGGCCCAGTATTTCGTCCGATTTACCCATTTTTATCATGCTAGCTATCTGGCGGATATCGCTTGCCGCGTTTCCCCGCCTCGACAAATACCCGTTTTATCTCCGGATACTTTTGCTTGATCGCCTGGTTGATGGCGGCGATATCGTCCTCGACCTGCTGCGAATCGATCGAGTCGGTGAATTCGACGCTGATGTTGGCGAGAATGAAATCGGGGCCCATGTGCATGGTCAACACTTCGTTGATGTGATCGATGTTTGGTCGCCCTCGCAATGTATCGCGAATACCGCGAACCACCGATTTATTGGCGCTTTCGCCGATCAGCAGGCCCTTGGTTTCATGGGCCAGCCAGATCGCGGTGCCGATCAGAATAAGCCCGATAACTACCGATGCGGCGCCGTCGAACACCTCGATACCAGTGACCTGGCTCAGAAACACACCAACGAAGGCGACCATCAGGCCGAGCATCGCCGCGCTGTCCTCGAACAGAACCACGAAAATCGTTGGATCCTTGGCGCGCTGTATGGCTTCGAGATAACCCCAGCTACCCCTGGTTCGGCTGAATTCACGAAATGCAAGATACCACGCGCCACCTTCGAAAATCATCGCCAGGCCCAGCACAATATAGTTCAGCAGCGGGTTGCTGATCGGTTCAGGGTGCCGGATATGCTGAATTCCCTCGTAAATCGAGATGCCGCCGCCGAGCGCGAATATCAGGATTGCGACGATAAAGCTCCAGAAATAGACCTCCTTGCCGTGGCCGAACGGAAAGTCCTCGTCGGGCGGTTTGGCGGCGCGCTTCAATCCGTAAAGTAGCAATACCTGGTTGCCGGTATCGACCAGCGAATGAATCCCCTCCGACAGCATCGCCGAACTGCCGGTTATGGATGCGGCGACAAACTTGGTCACCGCGATCAGCGCGTTACCGACCAGCGCCGCATATATCACCAACTTCGAACCCGATGCCATTCTCTATCCCCCGCTATTTTCCGCAGACACTATATCTCGTCGGCAAACCGGAGTGAAAGAAACGGCCTGCACCGAATTAATGCGAAGGCGCTAGCCGCGCAGGTATTCGTTGGCTGGGTCGAATAGCGGCGCGCGGTAAAGCCTTGCAGGGATCATGTCGCCGAGGATTTCGATTTCGACCTCGAGCCCTTCCGCGGCCAGTTCCACGGGCACAAATCCGAAGGCGATGCTTTTTTGCGTGAAATGCGAATAGCCGCCCGAGGTGACGTACCCGACCACCGCCCCACCGTACCAGATGGGCTCCCAGGCCACGGCATCCGCGTCCCTGGCGGCGACCTCGAAGCTGCAAAGCCTGCGCGTAACGCCCCGCCCTTTTTCGGCGAGCGCCGCGGCCTTGCCGATAAACTCGACGGGCTTGTCGTAATCGACGAAACGATCGAGGCCGGTCTCCAGCGGGGTGTAATCGGGCTTGTATTCACGCATCCATGAGCCGAACGACTTGTCGAGTCGCAGGCTCATCATCGCGCGCATGCCGAATGGCCGCAATCCCAGGTCTTTACCGGCCCCGGTCAAAACCTCGTAGAGAGCGACCTGGTTGTGCCAGGGCACGTAGATTTCGTAGCCGCGGTCACCGGTATAACTGACGCGTTGCACGATCGCCTGACACTGACCGACGTCGATTTCACGCACCGACAGGAACGGCAGCGCCGCGGTCGACACGTCGGCGCGCGTCACGCGGCCCAGCAGTTCCTGCGCCCTGGGTCCGGCGATCTGGAAGCCGATGCGTTGCTTCGAAAGGTTGCGCAGGGTCACCCCCGATTCGGGCAAATGCTGTTCGAACCAGCGCATGTGAAAGGCCTGCGCGCCGAACGACGCGGTCACCTGAAACAAGCCCGGCCTGACCTGCGCAACGGTAAAATCGCCGATGATTCTGCCTTTCGGGCTTAGCATCGGATTCAGGCTCAGGCGACCGACGGCCGGAACCCGGCCGGCCATGATACGGTCGAGGTATTCATGCGCGCCCGCTCCCGCGACTTCGTACTTGCCGAAATTATGCACTTCGTTGAGGCCGACGTTTGCGCGCACCGCACGCACTTCCTCGGCCACGGTGGCGAACGCGTTGGAACGCCGGAAACTCGGAATCTCGTAGGGCTCCTCCCCCGCGGGCGCGAAATAATTGACATGCTCCATGCCGTACATGGTGCCAAACACAGCGTTTCGCGACTTCCAGATTGCATAAACCGGCGTGGTGTCCAGCGGCCGCGCGGCCGGCAGTTCCTCGTTCGGGTAGGACACGCTGAAGCGCCGCTGGTAGTTCTCGCGCACCTTCAGCCGCGTATAGGCCGGCGTGCAGTAATCGCCGAATCGCGCGACGTCCATCGCGAACACGTCACGCGACGGTTCGCCATCGATAATCCATTCGGCGAGCGTGAGCCCGACGCCGCCGCCCTGGCTGAAGCCGGCCATGACCGCGCAGGCCGACCAGTAGTTGCGCAGCCCCGGCACCGGTCCGACCAGCGGATTGCCGTCGGGGGCAAAGGTGAACGGGCCGTTGATAATGGTCTTGATGCCGGCCTCGGCAAGGACCGGAAAACGCCGAAAGGCGAACTCCATCGAATCGCCGATGCGGTCGAGGTTTTCTTCGAGCAATTCGTGGCCGAAATCCCAGCGCGTACCGTCTACCGCCCAGGGCACGCAGTTTTGTTCGTAAAAACCGATCACGAGACCCTTGCCTTCCTGGCGCAGGTAGCTCTCTCCCTCGGGGTCCATGACGTGCGGCAGTTCGCTGTCACGCTGGTACACCTCGGCGATATCGGCGGTGGCGAAATACTGATGCTCCATCGGGTGCAGCGGCAGGTAAATGCCGGCCATCGCGCCGACCTCGCGCGCCCACAGCCCGGCGGCGTTAACCAGCTGCTCGGCAACGATCGTGCCCTGCTCGGTGACTACTTCCCAGCTGCCGTCGCTGCGAGGATTAGTCTCCAGCACCGGGTTTCGCAATACGATTTCAGCGCCCTGCAGCTGCGCGGCTTTCGCGTAGGCATGCGTCGTCCCGGATGGATCCAGATGGCCGTCCAACGGATCGTAAAGCGCACCGAGCACGCCATCGGTATTGGTAATCGGGCTTAAGCGCCGCACCTCGTCGGGCGAGATCAGCTCGGTATCCAGCCCCATGTGGCGATGCATCGCGCGCGCGGATTTGAGAAAATCGAGCCGCTCGGGGGATTCGGCGAGGGTAATGCCGCCGACATGATGCAGGCTGCAGGATTGCCCGGTGATTTCCTCGAGTTCGCGGTAGAGCCGAATCGTATAGCCCTGTAACGCCGCCATGTTGGTGTCCGCATTCAACGTATGAAACCCGCCCGCCGCATGCCAGGTCGACCCCGAGGTTAGCTCCGAGCGTTCGATCAGGACCACGTCCTGCATACCGAGTTTGGTCAGGTGATAGATCACGCTGCAGCCGACTACGCCGCCGCCGATAACCACCGCCTGTGCATGAGATTTCATCCCGTGCTACCCCAATACCGAAAAGCTGCTGTCCTGGTTGACTTCGCGCAGCCGTGAAAAAAAACCGCTCGAAAAAGTATGACCGATATGCTTCAGGTGAAAATCGATCGGGTTGGCATCCTGGTCGTTGCCGTTCTGCGTCGCGTCGATGATATTCGCCATCAGTTCGCCGGCAATCGGCGCGTTCTTGAACTGGTTGCCGCTGGTGCCGATAGCGAGATAGAAACCGGGCAGATCCGAATGATCGTAAATCGGTATCCAGTCTTCGGTGACGTCGTACAAATCGACCACGCCGCGCATCCGGCTCGGCACGCCGAGATTCGGCACGCGCTGGCAAACGCGCAGCACCTGCACTTTCCACTGCTCGCTGAAATCACGGTTGTAATCGTCCGGGTCGACCCATTCGTGCGGATCGCAGGGCGGATCCTCGCTGCCGATCAATAGCGCGTTGCCCTGCTCGGGGCGGGTGTAGAGACCAATATCGCTATCTGACGTGACGCAGGCGGTTTCGAGCCGGTAACCCTCGGGTAGCGGCACATGCGCGACTTCCTGGCGCAATGCACGGGTTTTGACTTTCATCGTTTGCTCGACGTCGGCCATTTGATTAACCTTCGACGAATGCGGTCCGGCCGCGTTGAGCACGACCGGACTGTCGATGGTTTCGCCGTTTTCCAGGGTAACACCGCAAACCCGTCCGCCGTCGCGGCGTATCTCCACGACCGCGGCGTTGTATCTGAACTCGCCGCCGCCGCGTTCCGCCGCGCGCATGATGTTGTGCGTCGCCAGCTGCGGATCCGAGATATACCCCGCGGCATGAAACAGTACCGCGCCGCTCAGCGGCTGGTCGTTGGCAACGCCGAACTGCGGATCGTCGGGACGCTTCACCGGGTAGAAGGACTCGGTGTTCCACGCCGGGAGTTTCTCGCGAATCTCGTCGGGAGAAAGCTCGCTATACGGCGAATCGAGCCGATCCATCAGCGCCAGGGTCGGGCGCAGGTAATCGTTCGCCTCGGTTTTCATGACCAGCGAGCCGACGTTGTGATACTCGATCAGGCCGCGCTCGTCGAGGTCCGCGCCACCGAGGTACTCGGCCCAGTTTTTCCAGTAGAAATGCGACTCGTAGGCCATCGCCGAGCCGTCCAGGGTTGAATAATAGGGGCGGATAATCGCGCAGGATCCCGAAGTGGAGCCGTAACCCGCCGCCGGCAGACGGTCCAGGTTCAGTACCTTCCAGCCCTTGCGGCCGAGCGCCAGCGAAGTCGCGCAGCCGATAATTCCGGCGCCTATTATGATTGCATCGAAGTTTCTGGCCATGTTCCCTGCCTGTCTTTATTCATTGACCGCATCATACGCGGATGCTCGGGAACTCCCGCGACCACTCATTTCGCAAGTTCCAGTTCGCGGCGCCGTTCGCCGACGTAGTGTTCCAGCGACTGCCGTACCGAGGCATCCATATCGGGCGGCTGGTACTGCGCCAGCCGCTCGCGGTAAATGCGGTTGGCGCGCTCGAACGCGGTCAGGCCGCCGTTTTCGCTCCAGGTTTCGAAATTGCTCCAGTCCGAAACCAGGGGCTCGTAGAACGCGGTGGTATAGTTTGCCAGCGTGTGCGCGGTGCCGAAGAAATGCCCGCCGTGGCCGGCCTCGCGGATGGCATCGAGCGCCAGCGTCGACTCGTTTACCTGCAGCGGCGTCAGGGTTTCGCGCATCATCTGCAGCATATCGATATCGATGATAAATTTCTCGAACGATGCGCACAGACCGCCCTCGAGCCAGCCCGCGGCGTGCTTGATAATCTGCGCGTGGCCCATGACCGCGCCCCATAGCGACATCTGCGATTCCCACGCGGCCTGCGCGTCGACGCAGTTCGAGGCGTTGCTGCCGGATGAGCGAAACGGAATCTGGTAACGGCGCGCGAGCTGGCCGCTGGCCCACGCGGCACGGGTATATTCGGGCGTGCCGAAGGCCGGCGCGCCGGTGCGCATGTCCGCGTTGGAGGTGAAACCGCCGTACACCATCGGCGTACCCGGATTGACGATCTGCGACAGCGCGATCACGCCGAGCGCTTCCGCGTTTTGCTGCGCCAGCGCGCCGGCGATCGTGATCGGGCACATCGCGCCGGACAGCGTAAACGGCGTGACGATAACGGGCTGACCCCACTCGGCCATCTCGATCAGGCCGTCCAGCATCGACCCGTCGACGCGCAGCGGCGAATTGGTGTTCACCACGCTGTTGATGCTCGGTTCCGACTTCAGCGTCTCCATGTCGACACCGCGCGCGAGCGCGGTCATGCGGATGCCGTCGATGACGCGACCGCCGCCCAGGCAATAAAGGGAAAAGGCCCGGTCGGTCAGCGTGAAAGCCGCCAGGGTCGCGTCCAGGTGCCGCGTTGCTGGCGGGATGTCGATCGGTTCGACGGGGTAGCCGCTGAAGAAGTCGATGATGTCGAAATCCTGCGCGAGGCGCAGGAAATTGCAGAAATCGGCCAGGTTGCCGGTGCGTCTGCCGCCCTCCAGGTCGGAGCTGTTGGGCGCGCTCGCAACGGTGGTGAAGTTGATCGCGTTGCGCCCTATCAGGCGATTGCGCGCGGGATTGGGCGCATGCAACGTGAATTCCGCCGGCACCGTCTGGATGCGTTGCATGACGCTGTTTCGATCGAGGTAGACCTTCTGCGCGTCCCAGTCGACGCGAGCGCCGTCCTGTTGGTACAGCGCGAGCGCTTTTTCGTTCAGTATTTCGAGCCCGATCTCCTCGAGAATGCGCATCGATCCATCGTGGATAAGATCCAGCGCTTCCGGGTCCAGCGCGGCAATCGGAGCATAAGGGTTGAACAGCTGCCCCGCTATGGGCTTGACCAGCTCGGCGGGCGCCGGGTTGCGTTTGCGAGCTCTTCTTCTATTCATCACGGGCTTCTCGACAGGGACCGCCGATAGTATTTGACAGGTTTACAATTGTCTATCCATGGCGCTACTCTTTGTTGGCAAATCGACCTGGAATTAGCGGCGATCCCGGCCCGGGTCGAAGGGGCTGGTTTTTAAGACCGCAGGCAGCTACCTTGTGCACAAATGAATGACGAACGCTTCATCAGCTGCGGCATGTACACGCTGAGCCGGGAGCTGAAAAATGCCTGGCAGGTTTTATTCGATCGCCTTGTGGCACAGATCGATCGGGCTGCGGGACTGTCGCGCGAGCTGGTTTTCGACGCGAGCGAATCCATGTTGCGCGACCGCAGGCTTTTCATCGGCCATACTTGCGGGTACCCGCTGATGACGCGCCTGCAGGATGCGCTGGAGCCGATATGCGTGCCGATATTCGACGTGCCGGGGACCTCGGGCAAACTTTATTGCAGCCAGATCGTCGTTCCCGCGGATTCCGTCATCGACTCCCTCGACGAATGCAGGGGCAAGATCGTCGCGGTCAACAATGCCGATTCCAACAGCGGTATGAACCTGCTGCGACATGCGCTGGCTGAGCTCGGGGCGGAGGCGCCTTTTTTCTCCGAGGTGCTTGTTACCGGGGGCCATGCGCAGAGCCTCGAGTCCGTTGCCGCGAACCGGGCCCAGCTGGCCGCCATCGACTGCGTCAGTTACCAGCTGATCGCCGATCGCGATCCCGCGTTGATCGGGGCGGTGCGCGTGATCGGCCACAGCGCGCATACCTGCGGCCTGCCCTTCGTGGTGCCGAGGGATCGATACTCCACGCAGCAGCGTGATGATCTCGTTGCCGCGCTGAATCATGCGCTGGCCGATACGCCCATCGACGTAACACAAAAACTGCACCTGGCCCGGTTCGAACCTGTCACGTTCGACGACTACCGTGCCATCGTCGAACTCGAGAGATTCGCGATCGACGCCGGCTATCCGCTGCTCAAATAGTCATTGCTGGCATGCCTTCGCTCAACTAGAATCCGCGCTACTTTTTTGGCTGGCCTCCAGTCATAACCCGGATGCCTCAATCTATGTGGAAAGACCTCGGCGCCTCATGGGCAATATTGCTCGGTATCGGCTTCATGATGCTGGCCAACGGCCTGCAGGGCACGCTGCTCGGCGTGCGCGCCGGGATCGAGGGATTTTCCACCTTCAACACCGGCATCATGATGTCGGGTTACTTCATCGGCCTGTTCATCGGCTCGATGATCGCGCCGATCCTGGTGAACCGGGTCGGTCATATCAGGGTGTTTTCGGCGCTCGCCTCGCTGGCATCGATATCGATCCTGTTTCACGGCGTTTACATCGATCCATGGATCTGGATGGCGATGCGCGTCGTCACCGGGATCAGCTTCGCCGGGTTCTACGTCGTCACCGAAAGCTGGCTCAACGATCGCGCCAGCAACGAAACCCGCGGCAAGGTGTTATCGGTCTACATGGTCATCGTCACCGGCAGCATGGGCGCTGGACAATTCGCGCTCAACCTCGCGCACCCGGCGAAGATCGACCTGTTTATCCTGATCTCGGCGGTGATTTCGCTCGGCCTGATTCCGATCCTGCTGACGGTCAAACCGGCGCCGAACTTCAGCACCTCGTCGAAGATGTCGGTGGTCGAGCTCTACCGGGCCTCGCCACTCGCCGTCATC
>JAOTUD010000654.1 GCA_029864065.1 Gammaproteobacteria bacterium
CCGTTGCGGCTTCGCGTCAGCACCACTTCCTGGAAATCAGCGGTTTGCAGCGTCGACACGGAGCGGTTTGGATTATTTTGCTGGTCGAGGATGTTGGAAAAGACCAGCGCCAGCAATAAAAAACCGAGCACCCAGCCCGCGGTAGTGAACATCATGCCCAGTTTTTTAGTAGAATGCGTCATGACACTATAACTTAGTGGTATTTCCAGTAAATTCAATTAAGGGCAGGTAAATGTCGGGAAACAGTTTCGGCAAGTCATTCGTGGTGACGTCTTTCGGTGAAAGCCATGGCAGCGCAATCGGCTGTATCGTCGACGGTTGTCCTCCGGGGCTTGAACTCAGCGAATCCGACCTGCAACAGGATCTCGACCGGCGCAAACCGGGCACCTCCCGACATACCACGCAGCGGCGCGAAGACGATGCGGTGCAAATTCTGTCCGGGACCTTCGAGGGCAGAACCACCGGTACGCCGATCTGCCTGCTGGTTTACAACAAGGACCAGCGCTCCAGGGATTACAGCGACATCATGAACCTGTTCCGCCCCGGTCACGCCGATTACAGCTACACGCACAAGTACGGCTTTCGCGATTACCGCGGTGGTGGTCGCTCTTCTGCGCGCGAGACCGCAATGCGGGTTGCCGCCGGCGGCATCGCGAAAAAATATCTGCAGCAAAAGTGCGGCATCCGGGTGCGTGGCTACCTGTCGCAGCTGGGCCCGCTCAAACCGGTGAATTTCGACTGGGAGCAGGTCGACCAGAACGCGTTCTTCTGGCCGGATGCCGCAATGGTGCCGGAACTGGAAAAATTCATGGATGCGTTGCGCAAGGAAGGGGAGTCGATAGGCGCGCGCGTTTCGGTGGTAGCGAGCGGGGTGCCGCCCGGCCTGGGCGAGCCGATATTTGACCGGATCGACGCCGATATCGCGCACGCGATGATGAGCATCAACGCCGTCAAGGGTGTCGAGATCGGCGCCGGTTTCGGCGCCGTGGAGCTCAAGGGCACGCAGAACCGTGACGAAATCACGCCGCAGGGATTCCTGTCGAATCATGCCGGCGGTACCCTCGGCGGCATTACTTCCGGGCAGGATGTGCTGGTCGACATCGCGCTGAAACCGACCTCCAGCATCCACCTTCCCGGCAAGACGGTCGATGTCGACGGCAAACCGGCGCAGATACGCACCAAGGGCAGGCACGATCCCTGCGTCGGCATCCGCGCCACGCCGATCGCCGAGGCCATGCTCGCCATCGTGCTGATGGATCATTTCCTGCGTAACCGCGCGCAGAACGCCGACGTCGTTTGCAAGACTCCCGTCATCCCCGCCAGCCCCGATTGACCGGTATTCTTCCCGACAATTCCGGGGACACAATACTTAATTCTTCGAATTTTCACCCAAGCAACACGCTTCCAGGAATTAAGTGTATTGTGTCCCCGGAATTACAGGGAGAGCTGGTATGACAATCGAAGCTAGGGATCGAGGGCCTGCTTGATTTCCTGGTAGATGAGGCGGGAGTGCTGGCTGCGCCGGGCGTCGGTTGAGGCGTGCTGGTAGTTACGCCATAACTGTCGCAGTTTCTGACGATCGGCGCGTTCCACCTCGCCGAGTAACGCCTCGATGGCGTCGTTGCCCTGCTCGATTATCCGGTCGCGCCAGCGCTCGGCGCGATGATGTCGCTGGATCGAGTGCTGGCTCTCCCGATCGATTTCGGCGAGCGCGGCCAGGATGGGCTCGGCGTCACGCGCGCGCAGCAACTTGCCGAGAAACTGGTAATGGCGTTTGAGCGCGCTGCGCTTGTTTTGAATGCGCCTGGCGAGGGCGATCGCCTCGAGCAGCGGTTCGTCCAGCGGGATCCGTTTGAGGTGTTCGGCGGGCAGCGCGACCAGTCTTTTGCCGAGGTCCTGTAGCGCGTGACTCTCCCGTTTGAGCTGACTCTTGCTGAGGTACTCGATTTCATCAAACTCTGCTTCGTTTTCCATAACAGTCTGGGATAAGATGCGCGCATGGACCTTGAAAAAAACAGCATATTAGCATTTCCGCACGCGGATTCGTTCAAAAACATCGTTGCCGACGCCATCGAGCTGGCGCTGGCCAGCGGCGCAACCCAGGCCGAAGCCGGACTCTCGGTATCGCAGGGACTGTCCGTTGCGACGCGCATGGGATCGGTCGAAACCATCGAGCATCAGCAGGACAACGGCCTCGGCATCAGCGTTTACTTCGGCCGCCACAAGGGCAGCGCGAGCACGTCGAATCTCGACCTCGAA
>JAOTUD010000655.1 GCA_029864065.1 Gammaproteobacteria bacterium
GTGGTTCAGCATCGTGAAGTAGAGGCTGTCGGCGCCTTCGACGTCGACGAGCTGCTTGCGGGTCGCATCGCCGACGCCGGGACGCTCCACCTTGATCACGTCGGCGCCCATCCACGCGAGCAGCTGGGTACAGGTGGGGCCAGACTGCACGTGGGTGAAATCCAGAATCTTTATGTGATCGAGAGCTTTTGACATTTCTTTCCTCAAATATTCAAGCTAGGAAAACAGGTTACTTGTACATGGTTTGCGCCTTGGTGCCGGGCGCGTACTCGTTCGGGTCGACCCAGACGTTGACCACGGCGCATTTGCCGGTCTTGGCGATCGCTTCGCGCGCGCGCTGCATGGCGGGCTGGATTTCTTTCGCTTCATGCACCTCCTCGCCATATCCGCCGATCATTTCACCAAACTTGGAGAAAGGCACGTCGCCGAGCTTGTTGCCGATATCGCCACGATCCTGGCCGTACTTGGCGAGCTGGCCGTAGCGGATCTGGTTCATCGCCGAGTTGTTACCGATGACGGCGAGGTAAGGTGCGCCGAAGCGCTGCGCGGTTTCCATGTCGAAAGAAGTCATGCCGAAGGCGCCGTCGCCGTACAGGCAGACGACCTCCTTGTTCGGGTGCGCGAGCTTGGCCGCCATCGAGAAGCCAGTGCCGACGCCGAGCGAACCGAGCGCACCCGGATCCATCCACTGGCCGGGATTACGCGGGCGCACCGCCTGCGCGGAAATGGTGACGATATCGCCGCCGTCGCCGATGTAAATCGTGTCTTCACCCAGGAACTCGTTGATTTCGTAGGCGAGGCGATACGGGTGGATCGGGTTCTGGTCGGTGGTGAACATCGGCATCAGTTTTTCGAGCTTGGTGGCCTCGATATCGCGCAGCTCGGCCATCCACTTCTGGCGTTGCTGGCGCGCGCCGTCGTCGATGCGGCCCGATGCGGCCTGCGCGACCGCGGCCAGGATAGAGCCGGGGTCGCCGGCCAGGCCGAGGCTGATATCGCGGTTCTTGCCGACGGTGGCGTAGCTCTGGTCGATCTGCACCAGGGTTGCATCTTTGGAGATGCGCTTGCCGTAACCCATGCGGAAATCGAACGGGGTGCCGACGATCAATATGACATCGGCATTCTTGAATGCGTCGCTGCGGGTACGATCGAAATGATGCGGATCGTCCCGCGGCAGCATGCCGCGGCTGGCGCCGTTCATGTAGGCCGGGATGTCGAGGGCGCGCACGAATTCGATCGCGTCGTTGGCCCCGCCGGAAACCCAGACCTGCTGCCCGAACAGCACCGCAGGGCTTTTGGACTTGACCAGGATATCCGCGAGCTTTTCGATGTCGGCCGGATCGCCGATCGATTTGGTCGAGGCGCGGTAAGATCCAGGTTTGGGAATCACCGCGGTCTCGATCGGGATTTCCCGGTCGAGAATATCGCGCGGGATTTCGAGGTAGGACGGTCCGTAGGCGCCGTTGAAGCATTCGCGCGCGGCCATCGACACCATGTCGGCGACGCGTTCGGTGGAAAACACGCCGGACGCGAACTTGGTGATCGGCGTCATCATGTCGACATGCGGAAGGTCCTGCAACGAACCCATCTTGTGCTGGCTCAGCGAGCTCTGCCCGCCGATATGCAGAATCGGGCTTTCCGAACGGAACGCGGTGGCAACGCCGGTAACGGCGTTGGTGCAGCCCGGGCCTGCGGTGGTCACGACGCATCCGAGCTTGCCTGTCTGGCGGGCATAACCGTCGGCGGCATGCGCCGCGGTTTGCTCATGGCGCACGTCGACGATGCGGATGCCTTCATCGAGGCAACCATCGTAAATATCGATAATATGGCCGCCACAAAGCGTGAATATGGTATCGACGCCTTCGGCTTTCAGCGCCTTTGCGACCAGGTGACCGCCGGAGATTACCGATCCGTCCTTGGTTTTTGCCTTCAGGGTATCCGTGGCGGTATCCGATACGGGCGGTTTTTCAGCTACAGTTGACATTACTCTTACCTCTTCGTGTTTTGCCGGCCGGAATCGATGCCAGGCCGAGCTTTATGTTGTTACCGTGACGGGCCCGGGCCCCCACATTCAAATTCGCTAATCCAGGTAATCGACGTACCGTTCGATATGTTGCGCCAGCTCGAGCGCGTGGTCCCTGACCAGCTGCTCGGCACGGAAGGCGTCGCGTTCCTCGAGCGCCTCGATGATGCGGCCGTGATCCATCACCGACTGCATGACGCGGTCGCGGTCCTTGATCGTGCTGGCGCGTATCGC
>JAOTUD010000656.1 GCA_029864065.1 Gammaproteobacteria bacterium
CTGAAACCGGTGGTCATCATCGGCCAGAAAGGATTGTCCGAAAACCTGCATAACGAAATCGAACAGGCCCTGGATCACCATGAAATGATCAAGATGCGCATACCCGCGCTGGACAAGACCGACAAGACCGAACTTGCGGCGCTGATTTGCGAACGCCACGGCGCAATACTGGTCGAGCGTATCGGCAGCGTGCTGGTCATTTATCGGCGCAACGGCGAGACGGATCACTATGGTTTAATCGTCGGCCAATAGCCTCAAACGTAGCGCACCTGGTTAATCACGTACTCCATGGTGCCGCCGGGCGCCTCGACGACGACGTCTTCTCCTTCCTGCTTGCCGATCAGCGCGCGTGCTATCGGGGAACTGATTGCAATCCTGTTCTCGTTGATATCGGCCTCGATGTCGCCGACGATCTGATAGACGACCTCGGTTTCGGTGCCGACATCGAACAGGGCTACGGTGCAGCCGAATACGACCCGGTCGCTTTGCCTGAGCTGGGTCACATCGATCAGCTGCGCGTTCGACAGCGCGGCCTCGAGCTCGGCAATTCGCCCCTCGACGAAGCTTTGCTCTTCGCGCGCGGCATGGTACTCGGCGTTCTCCTTGAGATCGCCATGATCCCTGGCGGTCGCTATCGCTTCGATCACGGCCGGCCTCTTCACCGATTTAAGCTCCTTCAGTTCTCGCTTGAGTCTCTCCGCGCCGGTGGCGGTTAGCGGTTTTTGATTCATCTTGAGTCGCCTAGTGTAACGATTGTAAGCAGTATACTTTGTCGATCTTGCGGTAAGCCATGGCCTGGCTGGTCGCCTTGCCGCCGGATAAAGTAGTGGTATAGCACACCGAGTGCATCAGTGCCTCGCGCCGGATGGTGTACGAATCGGCGATCGCGGAACGCCCTTCGGTGGTGTTGACGATTAAGGCGATTTCGTTGTTCTTGATCATGTCGACGATATGCGGTCGCCCTTCCTTGACCTTGTTGACGTGCCGGCATTCGACGCCGCCGTCGCGGATCACCTTGGCGGTGCCCCCGGTCGCCACCAGTTTGAAACCCTTGTCGTGCAGCTCGCGGGCCAGTTCCACGATGCCTTTCCTGTCGGTTTCGCGCACGCTCAAAAACGCGGTGCCGGGTTCCGGAATCGTTGCACCCGACCCGAGCAAAGCCTTGGCGAACGCCTCCGCAAATGTCTGCCCGATACCCATCACCTCGCCGGTGGACTTCATCTCCGGTCCGAGTATCGGGTCCACCCCCTGGAACTTGGTAAACGGGAACACCGACTCCTTGACGGACACGAACCCGGGGATCACCTGCTCGGTCCTGCCCTGTTGCACGAGGCCTTGCCCAACCATGCAGCGCGCCGCAATCTTGGCCAGCGGAACGCCGGTGGCCTTGGAGACGAACGGTACGGTTCGCGATGCACGCGGATTGACCTCGAGCACGTAAACCTCGTCGCCCTTGATCGCGAACTGGGTATTCATCAAACCGACGACGTTCAGCTCGCGCGCCATCGCGGCAACCTGGTCGCACATGCGCTGCTGGATCTCCGCCGAAAGGGTGTATGGCGGCAGCGAACATGCCGAATCCCCCGAGTGCACCCCGGCCTGCTCGATGTGTTCCATCAAACCGCCGATCAACACATTCTCGCCGTCACAGATCGCATCGACATCGACCTCGACCGCCTCGTCCAGAAAGCGATCGAGCAGCACCGGCGAATCGCGGGTTACCTTGACCGCTTCGCTCATGTAACGCGCGAGATCTTCCTGGTCATAGACGATCTCCATGGCGCGGCCGCCGAGCACGTAGGAAGGCCTCACCACCAGCGGAAAGCCCACCTTTTCGGCGAGCGGGCCGGCAGACTCGACATCGAAGGCGATCTGGTTCGGGGGCTGCAGCAGGTCGAGCCGCTGCAGCATTTTCTGGAAACGCTCGCGGTCCTCCGCCAGGTCGATCGAATCCGGTGTGGTGCCGATGATGGGCACGCCGGCCGCTTCCAGCGATCGCGCCAGGTTGAGCGGCGTTTGCCCACCGAACTGTACGATCACCCCTTTCGGCTTTTCGAGATGGATTATTTCGAGCACGTCCTCGTAGGTCAGCGGTTCGAAATAAAGCCTGTCTGAAGTATCGTAATCGGTAGACACGGTTTCGGGATTACAGTTGATCATGATCGTCTCGTAGCCGTCCTCGCGCATCGCCAGCGCCGCGTGCACGCAGCAATAGTCGAACTCGATGCCCTGTCCGATTCGATTGGGACCGCCACC
>JAOTUD010000657.1 GCA_029864065.1 Gammaproteobacteria bacterium
AACACGGACTGGATCTCGTCGTCATCGATTACCTGCAGCTGATGCAGGTCGCCGGGACCACCGAAAACCGCGCCACCGAGATATCGGAAATATCGCGCTCGCTGAAAGCGCTCGCCAAGGAGCTGAACGTGCCGGTGGTGGCGCTGTCGCAGCTGAATCGCAGCGTCGAGCAGCGCCCGGACAAACGTCCGGTGATGTCGGATTTGCGCGAATCGGGCAGTATCGAGCAGGATGCCGACGTGATCCTGTTCATTTATCGCGACGAGGTCTACAACCAGGACAGCGCCGACAAGGGCGTTGCCGAACTGTTGATCCGCAAGCAGCGTAACGGCCCGATCGGCATGGTCAAGCTGGCCTTCCTCGGCCAGTACACGCGTTTCGAAAACCTGGCTTTCGACGCATACGGGGGCGAGTTTGAGTAGCCATGGATTACACCGCCATCCCTACGCAGTCATCGATCTCGAAGCGTTAAGGCACAACTACCGGCATCTGCAGAAAATCGCGGGCGGCAACCGCCTGATCGCGGTGGTCAAGGCCGATGCCTACGGTCACGGCGCCGTCGCAGTGGCGCGTGCGCTCGCCGATGCCGACGCGTTCGCGGTGGCGGCGGTTGGCGAGGCGGCTTCCCTGCGCGAGGCGGGCATCGAGCAAAAGATACTGGTGATGGGTGGTTTCACGACCGCGGTCGAGCTGCAAACCTGTATCGGTTTGTCGATCGACCCGGTAATACACCATCGCTTTCATCTCGACGCCCTGCGCAGCGGCGGCGACCTGAACGATCTCGACGTCTGGGTCAAAATTGACTCGGGCATGGGCAGGCTCGGCTTCAATACCGAAACTACCCACGACGTGCTCGATTTTCTGAGAAAACTCGATACGCTAGGCAATATTCGCCTGATGACGCACCTCGCGAATGCAGACGATGTCACCAGTGACTTTACCGAAGCGCAGCTGGCCCGGGTCAGGGCGCTCGAACTGGACGGCTACGAATGGGGTATCGCCAACTCTGCCGGGATCCTGGGCTGGCCGGATACGCACCGCCTCTGGGCGCGCACCGGCCTCGCGCTCTACGGCGCCGACCCCTTGTCCGACCGCAGGGACGCGCAGCGCGAACTGCGGCCGGTGATGACGATGAAATCTGTTGTGCTTGCCGTCAATCCGCACGCGTGCGGCGACCTGATCGGGTATGGCAATGCCTTCATCTGCCCGCGCGACATGACCATCGCCGTGGTGGCGACCGGCTACGCGGATGGTTACCCGCGCCACAAGGTCGACAGCGCAAGGGTCGAGATCAAGGGCGTGATCTGTAATGTCGTCGGCCGCGTCTCGATGGACATGATTACCGTCGACGTGAGCGGACTGCAGGACGTCAATGTCGGCGATGAAGTCACGCTGTTTGGTAATTCGCCCAATGTCGCCGAACTCGCCGACTGCTCCGAAACCATCGCCTACGAAATCCTGTGCAACGTCGGCGCCCACGTGCGCCGCGAATACATCGGATGAGCCTGGTCCCTGTCATGTCCGCGCAAGCCTGCGCGGCCCGGCAGGCATCTTGTCATCACGGCAATTTCGCAAGATCCCCGCTTGCGTGGGGATGACTTCCTGGTAATTTGCACTGGCAAAACCACCCAAATATCCGTAGAATCCCGCCTTCCGAATCAAGCGCCTGTAGCTCAGCTGGATAGAGTACTCGGCTACGAACCGAGCGGTCGGGAGTTCGAATCTCTCCAGGCGCGCCATCTTAAAGCCCTTGTAGGTCAGTGACTTGCAAGGGTTTTTTAATGTTACTCCTAAGCTGTTATTTTCCCGGGTGTAGCCAATAATTTACCATTTACCCCTTTGAGACCGCTGATATTGTCGGCATAGCACGCTAAATGCTTCGGTGCCAAATGGGCGTAACGCTGCACCATCCGGATATCTGACCAGCCGCCAAGCTCTTGCAACACGTGTATCGGCGTGCCGTTTTGAATATGCCAACTGGCCCAGGTATGACGCAAATCGTGCCAGCGGAAGTCCTCGATACCCACCCGCGTCAAGCCTTTCCTGAATGCCCTGGTATTCGCCTTGGCGATTCCTTTACCAAAATAGGTAAAGACGTAACGTTTGTGTTTCCCCGATTGCTGTTGAATTGCATTTAAAACTGACCCAGGGTTTGCACTGAATATTACACCACCCTGACCCGGTCAACTTTTTGAAAAAGAAAACCTATCCTGATTCTGAAGTGGGCTAACTATTCAATGCAAATATCCTTT
>JAOTUD010000072.1 GCA_029864065.1 Gammaproteobacteria bacterium
CTGGCGAGCTGCTGTTGCAACTGACGGGAGAGCTGCCGGATTCGCTGTTGCCATCGCCTGTGCTGCGGTGGACAGGGCGTTTCGCCCGTCAGGATATCGAGCCGATCGCCGATATCGGGTTGGTTGAACGGGTCCCGATCGGACAGCAGGCTCGCCAGCAGCGCGGCGGATTCGACGCAGTTGTACTCCTCGCTGCGCAGCAGCAAGTGTGCGAGTCTGGGGTGCAACGGCAGCGCGGTCATGGCGCGCCCATGAGCGCTGAGCGCGCAGGCGTCTTGTTTGCGCTCCAGCGCACCCAGTAATTCGAGCAGGTCCAGGGCCTGTTGCCAATGCCCTCGGGGTGGCGGGTCCTGCCAGGTCAATTCGGCTGGGTCGTCCACGCCCCAGTCCAGCAATTGCAGCGCCAGCGGCGCGAGGTCGGCATGCAGGATTTCGGGCGTGCCGTGTGGCACCAGCTGTTGTTGCTGCTCGGCCGACCAGAGCCGGTAACACTTTCCGGGCCGGAGCCTGCCAGCGCGACCCGCGCGCTGTTCGCTCGATGCGCTGGAAATCTTCACGGTATGCAAGCCGCTCATCCCGGTGGCCGGGTTGAACCGTGACTCCCGCTCGAGGCCGGAATCGACAACGATATCGACGCCTTCGATGGTGAGGCTGGTCTCGGCGATATTCGTGGCCAGCACGACCTTGCGATCCCCCGACTCCTTACCCGACAGGGGCGCGATCGCCAGCTGCTGTTCCTCGATCGATAAGTTGCCGTAGAGCGGGCGCAGGTGAACCCCGAGGATTTTTCTCGAGACAATCCAGTCCGACAACGCCTCGGTGGTGCGCCGAATTTCCCCCTGGCCCGGCAGGAATGCCAGCAAGCTGCTATTCGGATTGTCTTCGAGAGCCTGTTTGATTGTCGCGACCATACGATCGGCGATTCTTTCGTCGGCCTTTCTAGCGCGGCCGTAAACGATATCGACCGGGTAGAGCCTGCCCTCGCTGGTTACGACCGGGGCGTCGTTCAGCATCGCCGCGATGTTTTTGCTATCGAGCGTGGCCGACATGACGAGGATCTTCGGGGCGGATTCACCGGCCTTCAGGTTTCCGTAAAACAACACGCGGCCCTGCAGGCACAGTGCGAGCGCCAGGTCGGAATCCAGGTTGCGTTCATGGAATTCGTCGAATATCACCAGGCCAACACCCTCCAGCGACGGATCCCGCTGCAACATCCGGGTAAGAACGCCCTCGGTCATGATTTCGATGCGAGTGCGAGCGCTGACTTTCGATTCCAGTCGCATGCGATAGCCGACGGTCTGACCCGGGATTTCGTTTAACAGGCTCGCCATGCGAAAGGCCGCGGACCTCGTGGCGATGCGTCTCGGTTCCAGCATCAGGATTTTCTTGCCCTGCAGCCAGGGTTCGTCCAGCAGCGCCAGCGGGACCAGAGTCGTTTTGCCGGCGCCCGGTGGCGCCTGTAGTACCACTTCGTCACACTCGGAAAGGCGTTGCTTCAGCGTATCGAGACAGTCTTCGACTGGGAGAGTGAACTGGGACAAGTAAGTTTACCTTTGGGTCGGGTGATCAGTTTAACAGGGGACAGACCACGATTGATTCGATTGACCCCGATTATCTGTGGTCCTTTCCCTGGTATTCTCCGATAACCTGAACTGGATTCAAATTAGAATGGAAAACCGATCGATTTCCTTGAAACGTATTCTCATATAGGCTTTATCCTGGTTGCGAGAATTTTAGGGGGATTTATACAAAATGAACAATTTAAACGAAAACACAAACGCTACCGATATTGAGAGTTGGGGAGTCAATGCGCAGACAGGGATTCTCACCGATGTTTTGTTAGGCAAACCGGACCATTTTCGATGGGTGCCGTTGAATTCCATTTCTGCTGTCAATCAGGCAAACGCGGGGGAAATGGGGTACAGATTCGACAGGCAGAAAGCGATGCAACAACACCAGCACATGGTCGAGGTTTATGAGGCGAACGCTGTTCGATGTCACTTCGTCGAAGCGGACGAAGGCTTGCCCAGCAGCGTCTTCACCCGGGATTCGAGCTTTATGACACCCTGGGGCGCGGTAGTCGCGAGTGTGCAGACTCCTCCGAGGCGCCAGGACTACTCCGTTGTCTCAGAATTCTACCGAAGCGCCGGCATCCCAATCTGGAAATGGGTAACGGCCGACCACTTTGAGGGCGGAGATTTCGTCATTTTGAAACCCGGCGTCGCGTTTCTGGGTTGGGCGGGAGACAGGTCAACGAAGGCCGGGGCGGAACAGGTTGCGGGCTGGCTGCGTGAGATGGACTGGAAAGCCTACATTGTTCCCATTCCTCCACAGTTCGTTCACATGGATGCGGTCGTCGTCATGCTGGAAAAGGGTTTGGCCCTGGTCTGTGAAGACGCCTTGCCAAGCTACGCGATTGACTGGCTGGAGGAACAGGAAATTGAACGGATTGTCGTGCCCTATGCGGATTGCGTGAAGCTTGGTGGCAACATTGTCAGTCTTGGTAACAGGCGTGTGTTGTCGATGGCGCACAACGTGAACGTCAATGCAACCCTGCAGCAAAAAGGCTTCGAAGTTACGGCTATTGAATACGATATGTTCGCGCTGGGTGGCGGAGGCGTACATTGCTCATGCCATGAAATTCATCGCAAATCCGACGACTAGTGCGCTCATTTTTGGCGCTTTTTGTGTCAGACGCTTTCGCGCATCGACGGGGACAGGCTGCCCCCACGATAACGGCTGATCCAAACCTGGCCTGATTTTCCGTGCCCGGTAAGCCCGACTAATCTTCCTTGTGCAACGGCGCAAACAGCAACGGAAGAATAATCATCAGCAACACACCGACAATATTGAGTGACCATTCCTTCGTCTCGGAATCCACGAACATGGCCGCTATCATTAGAATCGAACCGGGTATCATCGCAGCCAACCACGATGAATAATGCAAACCAGATGGACGGCTGCAGGCGTTACAGGTTGTTATCAATCCGGGGCTCAGTATCACCTTTCGCAGTGGCGAGATACCGGGGCTTTCACAATGCGGGCAGGTAAACAAACCAGAGGCCATTATGAAGTCTGTCTGCGTCTACTGAATCCGGCCAGTCCGATCTGGGCTGTGCCGAATAGCCAGACTGCTGCGGGGGCAGGGGCAGGCGAGGTGTTCGTAACGATGTCGACCTGTAATATCGAAACACAGGTAACTGGTTTCATTTCGCGCACAATCATTCCCCCCACGGACTGCTTTCATTCTTTGGTGGGAAGGTAACAATCGCATCTGATTCCCACATCACCCAATTGGGTTAAATGCGGCGTAATGTTAATTTGTTCTCAAAGCAGTGTGCATGGATTACCGGCAGGATACTCTGCGGTGTTTGTCTTAGGCATGAGCAGCGCGCTTGGGGCCTTGCCTTGTGCCTTGCGGGTAACTCAGCGACCAGTGATTTCCCCTTATAAATCGCTGGGAATCAGGCCTTCCTGGCGGTTACCAGAAATATTGGATAATCCTTTTGATCCCCGTTAACGATGTGTGCCGTAAAAAATGCGATCTGCTCGAATCCGCGGCTTTGCAGTATTGCGCGCAAATCGTCCCGATCAAAACCGGAATGAAAGACACCCTGGGTACCTGCAGGATGAAAACTGCCGTCCTCCTTATCGAGATCGGCCAGGGCGACTATCCCGGAGTCATTCAAATGCTCCGCAAATGTTTCAATCAGTCTGGAAGTATCTTGTACATGATGCATGGCCATGGCGCTTACGATCAGGTCGAATTTCGCATCGAGTGGATTCTCTAGTAAATCCTGGCAAAAAATGTCCACCTTGTCCTTCAGTTCTGGTTTGGATGCAAGCTTGTCCAGCATCGCTTTCGAGGTATCTGCCGCGACGACTCGGTTTACCAGCGGCGCAATCTGGCCGGTTATCAGTCCAGTACCCGCACCAAAATCCAGCACGGTCATCTCCTTATTCAGTGATACGTGCTCCAGTATCGAGGACCCAATGGCGGATGCAAGCTGTGTTCTCCTTGCATTTTCGTCCCAGTCTTTTGCCTTGGCTTTAAAAAGGTCTGTCATATCGTTTTCCTCATAATATAGGGGGCAGATCTGGTTTACAGGTTTAGATAAACAGACCTGTCCCGTTTAATTGGGGGATTTCGATTTATCGTGGTCTGTCCCTGGATGTTACTGGGCGTTTTTGCCGGTCTTTGCGCGGGTACGTTTATCGAAACGCTCCACCTCGACGATGATGCGCTCGTGGGTGCCCTCGCCAATACGCTCGATCTCGTCATCGGCCCAGACCCGGAACGTCAGCTTGCGTCCGGCAACCTCGGTGACCTCGGCGCAAGCCTCGACGCGCATGCCCACCGGCGTCGCCGCAATATGGCTGATGTCGAGATGTGTACCCACGGTTTGGAACCCGGGCGACAACAGGCCCTCGACCGCCTTCAATGCCGCCTCCTCGAGCAGCATCACCATCACCGGCGTCGCCAGCACCTTGATCTTGCCGCTGCCCACGTGGTGCGCTGTATCGCGGGTGCCGACGACGATTTCGGTGCTGGCCCGCAGGCCTGGCTTGAGTTCACTGGTAGACATCGGGAGACCAGAAGTGATGGCAGGATTCGAGATGATACCTTGTCGCCAGTCGATTCCCAAGTTCGCTACAAACCACGTAATGCGGCACCGGTGGCGAGATTTCGCCGGATTGCGCGGCCAAATCGGCGCAACTGCCGCATCAGGGGAAAGTTTATCTAATTACCGGTCACCGACTTTCGATCCGGAACAGGAATTCTATCCCCGGAATCGGTCGGAAGGTCAGCGCACCGGCCCCGCAGTTAAGTTTACTATCACCGTATTGCTCGTTTTGCCGTTGATACATTTCCTTCGATTCGTTGATCGCAAGTGGCGATGTGGCCAGTCTTCCCTCCCGGGTTCTAGAACTTGTTATTTTCAACCAGGACCTGCAGCCGGTTGGCAAAGTCGTCCGGGTTCTTACGATAAGCATCCAGCATCTGATCGGCCAGCGCGTTCCAGTGAGTTTCGCTCGCCGGCAGCAATTCCCTGATTGCCTGGTGGTCGCCTCGAACCACCCAGGTTTCATAGCCCTGCATGAGTGCCGGGGAAAGATGTTTGTGCATATTCGTGAGATTCGCAAAATAGAAATGCAACGCGGCGTCATTCCCTTTGCCAGTCAGACCGGGTAGGGTCGTTAGCGAGTCGGCCAGGAGATCACGCACGGCGCGGATCATGATTTCAGTTTTAGACCGCGGCAGACTGGCAATCATTTGCTCCCATTCCGGCCCGAGTCGTTTGCCTGCGAGCACTTCGCCCTTTTCGTGCAACAGCACCGCGTCGAGTACCGTATCGGTCATATCATCAAGTGCATCTTCGGTATCATTCTCGAAGTCATAGCCACGGATAGCTCGGCCCATGGCATTTTCCAGTTTACTCCACTGCCATTCCTCTATCTTTTCCCAGATCATCCGCCGTAGAGACTCGCGCCGGATAAAGATTGTGTTAGCCAGTGCCATTGCCGGGGGGGCTGTCAAATCCCGGGCAAACTCGGCTTCCGACGTGAGGACTGTAAAATCCGGTTGCCTCTCCTGACGCCCCAGTTTGCCCAAGAAAAAATGTGGCGTGCATTTGTTACCGAGTCCACCGCTGTAAACCAGTCCGTGCGGTTTCAGCGCCGCATTTATCGCCTCGTTGTCGAATGGGTCGTAACAGACACCGTCGATCGGCAAGTCAATAAAGGGCTCGTCTTCAATGGTTTGCCAGAAGCTTTCCCGCTCCTTGAGCCAGTCACCGACATCGCCGTCGGGCAGATTGTCCCGAAACGCATAACCCTTCTCCCAGCGAAAATATTCGCGCATCTTCAGGAGATAGATGCACAATGTATAATCCCCGGCGTGACGCGCATCGGAAATATGGCAGTTGCGCCGGACGGCTGTCAGAAGCGGTTGCAATTTGTCTTGCATGGGCGTTTAAAAAAGCGGCAGATGAATACCAGACAATATTTCTTGACCATTTCGATCCTATCACGTGGAACAGCAACCGCACCAGATATGTACACGGGAGTTTATCGTGAAAATCCAGAGCCGACGCTGAAATCTCGTTCCATCAGCATAGGGTGACGGGGTACACAAGCATATTTAGATCGCAAATTTTTTGTCGGGTTAAATACTTTTTTTGGTCGGGATAGCTTTTGATCTAATCAAAAACTCGCAAATCCTGACAGTCTTGAAGCATGGTACAGGCCTCATCTTTGTCGTGATCAGGCATGAGTTTGTTGCCAGCTTTCCCGGCTCAGCCGCAATGCGTGACAATCGTCATCGCCAAAGCGGCGCGCTTCGGCGAATTCGAAACCAAGCCGACGGTAAAAGCGATGCGCGCGTGTATTGGCCGCCAGTGGGTCCACCAGCACCGCGGTAACTTCTATTTCGGCAAAACATCTGGCCAGTACCAGGCGCATGATTTCGCTGCCGTGTCCCTGCCCCAGGTCGGCCGCCGAACCCAGCCAGATATCGATCGCGCGCAGGTTCGGCTCGATCTCGCCCCAGTAATGGCTGTCCTCGAGCGCCGGATCGATGATCTGCACGAAGCCGATCGCGCGACCGTCGAGCTCGGCGATCAGCTGCTCGCGCCACGGCGGCGAGTGCGTCAGTTCCTGCTGCCACTGCCAGTCATCCCCGGCGCCAGCCGCGATCACGTGCGGCTGGCTCTGCCAGGTCTGTAAAATTTCGAGATCGTCGGCCAACACCTTGCGAAGTTCGATCTTCGGTATTCTACTCACTATCGGATACGCATAGAGGAAGCCCGATCGACGATCGACGTAATGTCGTAGCCCTCCCGGCAAAGCATTCTCAGTCGGGCCGCGGGCGCCATTATTCAGACCTGGTTTTCGCGCCTGAACTTGCCGGTCTTCAGGTAATGGATGACCTGTTCGATGACCTTGTTGTTACGCATCATGAACGTATGCGTGACTTCCATCTCGAGGTGGTCGCGCATGCCCTCGAGGCGGGTGTTTGCGACCGATACCTTGCCGTCGTCGACGCCCGGAATCAGGGTCGACAGGAACAGGTTGATGCTGCGCGTGCCGGCGATTACGCCGAGGTCGAAATCGGCCTGGCCGAGCCGATTGGGCAGGCTGGTGGCGCCGGTGCCGAGTTCGACGCCGGCCTCGCCGTGGAAAAAACGAAACCCGGGGAAGTCGCGCAGCCTGTCGATTACCTCGCTGCCCTTGTTGGGCGGCCCCAGCATCACCACGCGCCCGAGGTTGTCGATGTCGTGATGCTTCAGGTATTGCCGCACCAGGATGCCGCCCAGCGAATGCGTGACGAAGTGGACTTTCTGATCCGCCGGGCAGGCCGCGAGCACCGGCCCGATCGCCTGCTCGGCCAGCGCCTCGACGTTATTGCGCGTGGATTCGTAGCTGACGTTGTGTACGCGATAACCTTCTTTCGTCAACGCCTTTTCGAGCTTGTGCATCGACCAGTCGCTGCGTATCAGGCCGTGCAGCAGGATTACATTCTCGTCCAGCGAACTCATCGGAACAGCAAGGGGTGACGGCAGGATCGCGCGGCCTAGCCCTCGATTTCATCGGTATCGTACTGCCCCGATATCCTGCGGCGCACGTGCGACCAGGACATGCCGACCGCGAGCACGCCGGTCAGCACGACCAGCACTACCCACTGGATCACCTCGGTGTCATCGAGCGCGAAAAACCCCCACTCGATAAAAAGCCAGATGATGATCGCGAAAAACGCCGCTGCCAGTATCGTGCCGATAGCGCCGAGCGAATTCCAGGTCGCGCGTAAAAACATGATCCAGCCGATCAGCAATACGATCCCGGTCGCCGCCATGTACACAATCGGCGTGTCGGAACCGAGCCAGCCGATCCAGGAATAACCGCTCGGATTGTAGGTCAGGAATACCAGCGCCATCGCAAACAGCAGGCGCATCAGGAAACTGCCAATATCGAATTCGTTTCGGGCCATTTTTCGGACTCGCTCAAAAAAGCGCTATGTTACCAGACATTTTCATGATGGTTGTCAATTCACATACCGATCCGAAGGAATTAAAATTCTCGCCGAATGGCAGGGATTTTTACGCTGGCCATTCACCGCGGTGACCAACAGAGGAGAAACCAGGGATGCGCGCGTTGACCAGACCGAATCCGGAGCATATTTATGATCCGATAGAAGAAATCGCCCGGCTCAAACAGTACCGCGACGCACTGCCGGCCACCAACGCCAACAGCCGCAGAATTCCGTCGCCGGGACAGCCGGGCACGGTTCTGATCGCGACCTGGAATATCGCCAACCTCGGCGTGCACAAGCGCCGCGGCAGCGATCTCAAGGTCATCGCCGCGGTGCTCGGCTGGTTCGAAATCATCGCGGTACAGGAAATCGCCGATAACCTCGACGACTTCGTCGGTCTGATCGCGCATCTGCCCGACCATTTCGACTGGATCTTCAACGATCGCGCCGGCAACGACGAGCGCTCGGCCTACATATTCGACACGCGGCGCGTCAGCCTGAGCCCGAAGATCGGGGAGGTCGTCATCGTCGACAGCGACCGCAAGAATATCACCCTGCCCGGCATCAGCCGTAATTTCGAGGGATTCAATCGCAATCCCTACCTGGCCGGTTTTTACGTGGAAAACGCGCAGATCCTGCTGGCCAACTGCCACCTGTTGTACGGGCCGCAGGGTTCGTCGGCCGAACGCCAGGAGTCGCTCGAGCGCAGGCAACTGGAGGCCTACGCGATCGCGCGCTGGTGCGACCTGCGGCGCCGGGACAAGCATCGCTGGACCAACAACATTCTCGCGCTCGGCGACTTCAACCTGCCACGGG
>JAOTUD010000658.1 GCA_029864065.1 Gammaproteobacteria bacterium
AACCCTCGCCAGCACCTACCTGCAGCCGCCACCACGTGACTTTACCCACACCCGGGCGGAACACCTGTCGCGCGAGAAGATGATATCGACGGTTGCGGCGGGCAAGCCCGGCACCGCGATGCACGGATTCTCGCGCCTGCTGAACGCGCGCGAAATAATCGCGGTGGTCGATTTCGTCCGTGTCGAGTTTATCGATCACCAGCGCGAGAATACCCGCTACCACACGCCGCAAAACGGCTGGCGCGAGCACCAGCGATATCGC
The DNA here is from genome assembly GCA_029864065.1 of Gammaproteobacteria bacterium. GTDB lineage: Bacteria > Pseudomonadota > Gammaproteobacteria. The sequence goes on from JAOTUD010000658.1 coordinate 263, forward strand.
CTTGCGTTCCCCTTCGCGACCGGCGAAATTCCACTCGACCGGGACTGGTCCCAGCTGACATCCCGACAGGCTCGCGGCAAGCAATTATATCTGACCACCTGCATTACCTGCCACGATCGCGCCAGGGTGCAGGACGAGGGTGTCATCTGGAGCAAACAGTCCATTTCCTACCCGAGAAACAATTATTCGCACACCGCGGTCGACGCGATTTCATCGGCCAGCATATATGCCCGGCACGATGTCCCGCCGCGGGTGCCGCATCTCTCCGCTACGGCCGCTCGTGGCAAAGACCTGTGGCAGCAAAACTGCGCTTTTTGCCATGCCGCCGACGGCACCGGCGAGAACTGGATCGGCAGTTTTCTGGAGCCGAAGCCGAGAAACCTGACGGACGTCGATTTCATGCAGGACATGACCGACGACCTGCTGCGGGAACGTATCCGCGAGGGCATCGAAAATACCTCGATGCCGGCCTGGAAAAACGTGCTCAGCGAAATCCAGATACAGCAGATCATCAGTTACATAGACGTGGCGTTTCATCCAGTCGGGCGAAAATAATTTCTCAATTTTGAGAAATTATTTCTATAAATTCTCGAAAAAGAGACCTACTATTGCCAATCAGGGCATCCGGACCCTTCCAATATCGATGCTTTTACGGCTATCTTGCCGACACGGCGCAATTTTACCGGGAGCACGTCTTACAGAACGCTATCGGGACGCCAACGCCGCTTTTGGCATTCGAATTGCTAACAAGATAAGGATAATGGGGATAATTAATTCAAGGCGTAAAATTTTTCAGGCAAACGGTATCCGCTCGATATCGGTAATTTTGCTGATCGGCTTTGCGCTTTACGGCCCGCCGGGCTGTAGTGATCGTGGCCAGGCTTACCCCGGCGCCGGGGAATCTTTCCCGCTACCGGCGCTGGCAAAAATTCAGCGACTCGGTGATCAGGAAACCGGGCTAAACGACAAAATCCTGTTGATCAACTTCTGGGCAACCTGGTGTACCCCCTGCCGCAAGGAAATGCCGGATTTACAAAAGCTGAGCGAAACCCTGGATCGGGAAAAGTTCGCGGTGATCGGGATTTCGGTCGACGAGGACAGCAACCTGGTCAGGGAATTCCTGCTGGAATACGGGATCCGGTTTGCCAATTACCGGGATGGGGAACAGCTGCTCGCCTCCCAGATGCTGGGTATTCGGGCATTTCCCGAAACCTTTATCGTCGGCCCCGACGGATCGATCCTGAAACGGCTAAGCGGCGAACGGGCATGGAATGAATCGACCTTCAAGGCGCTGTTAAACGACCGGCAGGCAGCCGCAACCGCGTTAGTCGGCGGGCGCGTAAAAGGATGATGCGAAATGCCTGTCGCTAACACCCTGCAGACAAGGGAGACCGAAATACTCGCAAGCGAGTCCGGTTCGAAATCGTTTCGCAAGGAAACCAAATTCTACCGCTCGCTGCGCTCGAAGGGTTACGTATTTTTTATCCTGGTGCTGACCTACATGGTGCTGGCTACTGCATTTTTTTTCAGCCAGCGGGAAAAACCGCTGTTGCAGCTGGCGGAGTTCCAGAAAATTCAGCGAACCCAGGCCGCGCTGGTCAAGGCCGATCTGGCGGCCTTTCACGTGGTAACAGCATTGTTCTCACAGGTCAGCCAGGCGGAGTTCCGGCAGGTTGCAACGTATTTTTCGAGCCTGAAACAACAGTATCAAGACCTCGCTTTACTGTTCCCGGAACAGGCTGACACCTTTGCCAGGCTGGAACAGTCTATTCCAAGGATATCGCTAGAACCCGATAGCCTCTACCTGCAAAAGGCGCAGCTGCACCTGGCGGAGTCGAAAAACGAAATCGAACGCCTGATCGCCGCCAACCAGGCACGCATGACGAGCCTGATACGGGATTATCGGCATAACGACGATCTGCTGGTAATCAAGTCCCTGGTGCTCGGTACGGGTGGACTGATCCTGATCGGCGTCATTAC
>JAOTUD010000659.1 GCA_029864065.1 Gammaproteobacteria bacterium
GCCGTCGTCGACGATAGCCGTATGAACCAGTCGCCGCGCATCGTTGAGCGCGAGTCCCCTGATATTACGCAGCAGTTGCTCCAGCGTCGCATCGTCGCAATGCACGGGCTGGCCCCGGTTGCGGTTGGTGTATATCACCGCCTCCTCGCGAATGATTTCGCGCAGCTCGTCGTCGCCCGGAAGCTCGAGCCCGAAACGGGTCGACAGCTTGTGCAATTCGGGCGGTACTTCGAGCTCGTGGCTAACCATTACGATCTTCCCCGGCCCCTTGTCGAACGACATCGCCAGTTCCTTGAGCTGGCGTACGTGCAGAGGGTCCTTCAGGTAGGGGTGGAAATCGAGCAGTACGTATACGGCTTCGAGTTTCGATGCCCGGATATGCGCCAGCGCTTCCCCTGGCTCCTTGACATGAGTCTGCGGATCTAGCGACAGGTCCATGCGCTGCATGCCGACAGCTGCCGACCAGGTAAACACCGGCAGCTTGATTTGAGTCGCAATACTCGTGAGCAGACTTACCGCGCGTCGCTCCTCGTGGGTCTCGAGCACCAGCAGCGGGCTGCCGGATCGCAGCAACAGGGTTATTTCGTTTTTTTCCATATCTGGTTGTTATAGCGCACCCGATGCCTGTAACTCTAGTACAGCGCGGCGGAATATATGTCGAAATTTTAAAACCTGCCGACGGCGTGATGCCAGGCAATCCTGCGCGCCGCGTGTCCCGAGTTCGCTTACTCGCCGGATGACGTACCGAAGCCGCCAATCGACTGCTTGATGTCGTCGACCAGCCGCGTTCGGCTCTCGTCCGACGCCAAAAACCAGATCAGTATCCATCCGACGAGAATCAGGATCGCCATGAGCTTGAGAAATGCGGCCACTTTTTCGTTGGACTTGAGTTTCGCGACGCGGGCGCGATTGGCGGTATAGCTGCGATAAAAGAACCCGATGACCCTGAAAAAAGGGCCGTAGAGAAAATCAATCCATTTTGCCAGCGGTTTCTGCAAGAGTTTCGTTACGCATGTTGGTGAACCGCCGTCGGCGGGTTCGACTCGGCATTCTACCTTCTGCAGCATCGATATATAAGTCCCGGGATCATCGCGGCCCAAACATAGCCGCACGATGACACGAATTTGCAATCCCCGTGTAGCGAGCCGCCGATTCCTGTGGACAGAGCCCCGCGGCATCTTTAATTCTTTAATTAAAGGTTCATAAGAATACCGACATTATCGGTCTGGGAGACATGCGATGCAGGCGATAAACCGAATAAAAATTCCATCGACTATCGCGGCATACTTCGTTGCCGCCTCGTTTTTATTTACCAGCCCCCCCGTTCGCGCCGAAACAAGTCTGGAGCGCGGGGCTTACCTGATGAATTCGATTGTCGCCTGCGGCAATTGCCATACGCCGCAGACGCCTGCAGGCCCTGCACCCGGCATGGAACTCGCCGGCACCTATCTGATCGAGGAAAAAGGCGTGTTCACGGCCTTTGCGCCCAACATCACCCCCGATCCAGAGACCGGAATCGGCGGCTGGAGCGAAATGGACCTGAAAAAGGCTATTCGAGACGGTATTCGCCCCGATGGCAGCGTCATCGGACCGCCGATGCCAATCGGCCTGTACAAAGGCATTTCGGACCAGGACCTTGACGCCATCGTGGCTTACGTGCGCAGCGTACCGCCAGTGAAGAACCAGGTACAGCGTTCCCTCTACCAGATACCGCTGCCGCCGAATTACGGCCCCCCGGCTGCAAACGTGCAAGCGCCGTCCAGTGACGATACCCTGGCCTACGGCGCCTACCTGGCCGGACCGCTGGGCCACTGCATCGAGTGTCACCCGCCCTTCACCGACGGACACCCCGATTACGCCAACCGGCTGGGTGCGGGCGGCGTCGAATTCATCGGTCCCTGGGGTAAATCGGTATCGGCTAACATCACGCCGCATGCGGACGGCCTGAAGGCCAAAACTGACGATTATCTCGCTAGCGTAATCACCACCGGAAAAAGACCCGACGGCTCCACGCTGAAACCGCCAATGGGTTTCTCCTATTACCGCAATTTACGGCAGCAAGATCTTGCGGCAATCATCGGTTATTTGCGCAGCCTGCCGCCGCTACCCTCCCTTAGATAATCGTCCAGGCGGGGTTGATATCGAGCGGTCGCGGCCGGTCGGATTTCGCGGACGCCTTTTGCCCGCGGCGGCGCCCGCCGTGGCCGGGTGGCGGCAGAACCGGCTCGTCGAGCCGGGAAT
>JAOTUD010000660.1 GCA_029864065.1 Gammaproteobacteria bacterium
CGACGGGCTGCGCGCCGACGGCAATTGCCGCGCCTGCGTGGTGGAAATCGACGGCGAGCGCGTGCTCGCACCGAGCTGTTGCCGCAACCCGACCCCTGGTATGGTCGTCGAGTCGGACAACGAGCGCGCGTTGAAGTCGCAGAAGCTGGTGCTGGAACTGCTGCTATCCGACATGCCGGAGCGGGCTTACACGCTGGACAACGAACTGACTTACTGGGCCGAAAAGCTCGAAGTAAAGAATCCCCGCTTCAAGCCGCGACACCAGCCGCCGGCAGATTTATCGCACCCCGCGATCGCGGTCAACCTCGATGCCTGTATCCAGTGCACGCGCTGCCTGCGCGCCTGCCGCGAAACCCAGGTCAACGACGTCATCGGCCTCGCGCACCGCGGCCATCACGCCGAAATCGTGTTCGACATCGGCGACGCGATGGGCGAATCCTCGTGCGTCGCCTGCGGCGAATGCGTCGCCGCCTGCCCGACCGGCGCGCTCAGCAACGCGACCGGTGCGCACCTGGTCGAGGCCGACCGCAAGGTCGATTCGGTATGCCCCTACTGCGGCGTGGGCTGCCTGCTGACCTACCACGTCAAGGACGACAAGATCGTCCGCGTCGAGGGCCGCGACGGCCCGGCCAACTTCAGCCGCCTGTGCGTCAAGGGCCGCTACGGTTTCGACTACGTCAACCACCCGCAGCGCCTGCTGAAACCGCTGATTCGCAAGGACGGCGTGCCCAAGGGATTGAACGAGTTTTTCGATCCGGGCGATCCGTCGAAAATGTTTCGCGAGGCGAGCTGGGAAGAAGCGATGGATCTCGCCACCGGCGGGTTGAAGAAAATCAAGGCCGAACTCGGCAGCGCCGGACTTGCCGGTTTCGGCTCGGCCAAGGGTTCGAACGAAGAGGCCTATTTGTTCCAGAAACTGGTGCGCGTCGGCTTCGGCAGCAACAACGTCGACCACTGCACGCGCCTGTGCCACGCCTCGAGCGTCGCGGCGCTGCTCGAGGGTATCGGCTCCGGCGCGGTCTCGAACCAGGTCGAAGACGTCAGGCACGCCGAGGTGTTCCTCGTGATCGGCTCCAACCCGACCACCAATCACCCGGTCGCGGCGACCTTCATGAAAAACGCGATCCGCGACGGTAAGAAGCTGATCCTGCTGGATCCGCGCAAGACCGACATGGCGCGCCACGCGTCGCATTTCCTGCAGTTCAACGCGTCCACCGACGTATCGCTGTTGAACTCGATGCTGCACGTCATCATCGAGGAAGGTTTGACCGACGATAAATTCATCGCCGAACGCACCCTGGATTACGCGGCGTTGAAAGCCAACGTCGCCGATTTCAGCCCGGAAAAAATGGCGCCGGTCACCGGGATCGATGCCAACACGGTACGTGAAGTCGCGCGCCTGTTCGCGACCTCGAAGGCGTCGATGATTTTCTGGGGCATGGGTATATCGCAGCATATCCACGGCACCGACAATTCGCGCTGCCTGATCGCGTTGTCGATGATTACCGGCCAGGTCGGCCGCCCCGGCACCGGCTTGCACCCGCTGCGCGGTCAGAACAACGTGCAGGGCGCGTCGGACGCGGGCCTGATCCCGATGATGTTTCCCGATTACCAGCGGGTCGATAATCCGGATGCAAACGCCTGGTTCTCGAAATACTGGAATACCGAGCTCGATAACAAGCCGGGATTGACCGTGGTCGAAATCATGCACTCGATTCTCGAAGGAGGGATCAGGGGCATGTACATCATGGGCGAAAATCCGGCGATGTCCGATCCCAACCTGAACCACGCGCGCGCCGCGCTGGCGGCGCTCGATCACCTGGTGCTGCAGGACATGTTCCTGACCGAGACCGCGGCCTTTGCGGACGTCGTGCTGCCGGCCTCGGGCTGGGCGGAAAAGGACGGCACCGTGTCGAATACCGACCGTCGCGTGCAGCTGGGCCGCGCCGCGGTGCCGTTGCCGGGCGAGGCGCGCCAGGACCTGTGGATCACCCGCGATATCGGCAAAGGCATTGGCCTCGACTGGGACTATAGCCAGGTCTCCGAGGTTTACGACGAAATGCGCGGCGCGATGAAGAGTATCGCCGGCATAAGCTGGGAGCGTCTCGCCGCGAACTCGTCGGTCACCTACCCCTGCACCGACGAAAACGATCCGGGGCAGGGTGTGGTCTTCATCGAGGACTTCCCGACCGCCACCGGCAAGGCCAGGCTGGTCGCGGCGAAATCGATTCCGGCGGACG
>JAOTUD010000661.1 GCA_029864065.1 Gammaproteobacteria bacterium
GTCGCGCAGGCCGGAAATCCCCTCGAGCCTTTTTTCCTTGACCAGTTGCGCGATTTTCTCGAGCAGGCGCGCCTTGTTGACCTGGTAAGGCAGCTCGGTCACGATGATGCTCTGGCGGCTCGATTTATCCTCTTCGTAGTGCGTTTTCGCGCGCAGGTAAATCTTGCCCTTGCCGCTGCGGTAGGCTTCGCGGATACCCCTGGCGCCATTGATATAGCCCGCGGTAGGAAAATCCGGTCCCGGGATACACTCCATCAGCTGTTCTATCCCCGCGTCCGGATCGTCGATCATCAGCAGGCAGGCGTTAACGACTTCAGTGAGGTTATGCGGCGGGATATTGGTCGCCATGCCAACCGCGATGCCGGACGAGCCGTTGATCAGCAGGTTCGGAACCTTGGTCGGCAACACCACCGGCTCATGTTCCGACTCGTCGTAGTTAGGCAGGTAGTCGACGGTTTCCTTGTCGAGATCCGCCAGCAGTTCGTGCGCGATCTTCGACATGCGCACTTCGGTGTAGCGCATCGCCGCCGGCGAATCCCCGTCGACCGAGCCGAAGTTGCCCTGGCCATCGACCAGCATGTGCCGCATCGCGAAAGGTTGCGCCATACGCACGATCGTGTCGTAAACCGCGGTGTCGCCGTGGGGATGGTACTTACCGATAACATCGCCGACGACACGGGCCGACTTCTTGTAGGGTTTGTTGAAATCGTTGCCGAGCACGCTCATCGCGTAGAGCACGCGCCGGTGCACCGGCTTGAGGCCATCGCGCACGTCCGGCAGGGCGCGTCCGACGATGACGCTCATCGCGTATTCGAGATACGATTGACGCATCTCGTCTTCTAGATTTACAGGAAATACTTCCTTGGCGATGTCAGCCATAAAACAACATGCTCAGCAGTAAGAAATGACGCAGAAACGATTTATTTCGGATCTGCGGGATTTTATCACAAACCGTGGGGTCAAGCCTACCGATAAGAACGCGGCTCCAGCGCGAATTTAAGCCGATTTACGCGTTTTCATCGAAATTCCGGGCAAAACGCCATCGCGCTTCGATCTACGTCGCGATATCCGTTTTCACTACCGGTTAAATCTTGTAAGGTTCGCCCATGCAGCATCGTTACCAAATCATCCAGCCAGGCTGGACTATCACCGTGAATTCCGGCTTCGAAGTATTGCGGGATTTCGCCGTGGTCGTCGAAGACAACCGCATACAGACGCTGATCGCAAACGATGCGGTTGCGGAGCTGCCCTGCTACGAACAGGCCGAGATTATCCGTTTGCCCGACTGCGCGCTGATGCCGGGAATGGTCAACAGCCATACCCACGCCTCGATGAGCCTGTTTCGCGGCATTGCCGACGATATACCGCTGATGGAATGGCTGAGCGGGCATATCTGGCCCGCCGAGGCAAGCTGGGTCGATGCGCAATTCTGCGTCGATGGATTCAGGCTTGCCGCCGCCGAAATGATGCGTTCCGGCACTACCTGTCTCAACGACATGTACTACTTCCCCGACGAAACGGCGCGCTGCGCCCAGGCCATCGGTATGCGCAGCGTCATCGGCCTGATCGTGCTCGACTTTCCGAGCGCCTGGGCGCAGGATGCCGACGAATACCTGCACAAGGCGCTCGCCGTGCACGACGAAATCCGCGAGTTGCCGCTGGTCAGCAGCGCTTTCGCCCCGCACGCACCCTACACGGTGTCCGATGGGCCACTGCGGCAGATCGCGATGTACAGCAGCGAACTCGACGTGCCGGTGCACATACACCTGCATGAAACCGCCGCCGAGGTTGCCGAGGCGCAGCAAAAGACCGGCCTGCGCCCGCTCGAGCGGCTGGATCAGCTCAACCTGCTCAATTCGAACCTGATCGCGGTGCACATGACCGAGCTCGACGAATTCGAAATCGAGCGCATCGCCGAAGCCGGGGTTAGCGTCGCGCACTGTCCCGAGTCGAACCTGAAACTGGGTAGCGGTATCTGCCCGGTGGCCGCGCTGCTCGAGCGCGGCGTAAACCTGTGCCTCGGCACCGACGGCGCGGCCAGCAACAACGATCTCGACCTGCTCGGAGAAATGCGCACCGCTGCGCTGCTGGCCAAGGGCAGCAGCGGTAATGCCAGCGCCTGCAATGCCAGGCAGGCGCTCGAAATGGCGACGATAAACGGCGCCAGGGCGCTCGGACTGGCGCACAGGATCGGCAGTATCGAGCCAGGAAAATGCGCCGACCTGATCGCGATCGACCT
>JAOTUD010000662.1 GCA_029864065.1 Gammaproteobacteria bacterium
TCATGAGCTATGCGCGCGCGGCTGAATTGCTGGGCGACGTCGGCGCCGGACAGTTAACCAAGATGGTCAATCAGATCTGTATCGCCGGCCTGGTGCAGGGTCTATCGGAGGGCCTGGATTTTGCGCAGCGCGCAGGTCTCGACGGCCATAAGGTCGTCGATGTGATTTCCAAGGGTGCTGCCGGTTCCTGGCAGATGGAAAATCGCGGCAATACCATGCTCAACGACGAGTTCGAATTCGGCTTCGCGGTCGACTGGATGCGCAAGGATCTCGCGATATGCCTCGAGGAGGCCAAAAGAAACGGCGCTGAATTGCCGATTACCCGCATCGTTAACGACTTTTATGGCGAAGTGCAGGCGATGGGCGGTGGTCGCTGGGATACGTCGAGCCTGATTCGGCGTTTGACGCGGAAGTAAAATTATCTGCTATTTTTTGGGAAAAACACTGTGTTTCGTCAATTAGTGAAAATTTAGATAAAAATCAGATAGTTAAAGGATTAAAATTACAAAAGAGATCAGATATCGCCCCCATATACACTGTTTTTTATACCGTTTATCGAAATATTACTGGTTTTTTTAAAATGTTGACCTATATACTTAATAGTGTTAAAGGTTAAGAACACCTAACCTCTCTCACGATGTCCTCCTTTGGTTATATTGTCGATTACGACATTAGGCCGGCTGCAAAGCCGGCCTTTTTTTTTGTTGCCTGGCCTGCTGCGCTTGCGAAAGCGGCGTTGGAATTTTACGCGAGACGCTCGCGTACGGTTTGTACTGCTCGCGCCATCGCGCAAAATCCCGCCTTGCTCTCGCTGCGCTCGCGACGGCCAGGCAACAAAAAACTTCAATGCCGTGAAGGCTTCGGTAATGCCACGCAGCCGCCCAGGCCTGGCCTGCTGCGCTTGCGGTAGCGGCGTTATCGACGGCGGTGCTTCAGCAGGCTGCATTATTAAAAAGATTTCATCCCGCGGCTTGACCGCGGGATCCCTTTTGTCAAGACTGGCTGTCCAAAACCGTTGCAAACGGTAACCCGGGAGGGTATATGCGTGCCTGGAAATGTGTGACCTGGGGTGGGCCCAGCCAACTGGAACTTGGCAATATGCCGGATCCAGAACCTGGTGAGGGTCAGGTAGAAATTACAGTCAAAGCCTGCGGGGTAAATTTTGCCGATTTGCTGTTGATTTCGGGTCGCTACACGGTGCATCCCGATCTCCCATTTGTGCCGGGCTCGGAAGTCGCCGGCCGGATCACCCGGGTCGGCCCGGGCGTCGAGTCATTTTATGTCGGTGCCAAGGTAGCCGCTTATGTGAAACATGGCGGATATGCTGACAGGGTGGTTGCTCCAATTGCCCAGGTCATCTCCATTGCAGAATCGATTCCGGCCCCGGAAGCTGCCGCCTTCCCGGTTTCTTACGGGTCGGCCGAACTGGCGCTCGAGCGGGCGGGTCCGGCCGCGGGCGAGGTCGTTGTCATCGGTGGTGCCGCCGGGGCAGTGGGCACCGCCTGTATCGAACTGGCCAAGCAACGCGATGCGATCGTGGTTGCCTGTGTCGGCGATAGCGCCAAGGAGAAAGTTGCGCTCGCCTGTGGCGCGGATCATATTGTTTCATCGCGCTCGCGCCATCTTCACAGAGATATTCAGGCGGTGGTCACAGCGGGGGTCGATGTGATTATCGATCCGATTGGTGGCGGCTTTTTCGAAGAGTCTCTGCGGGTCCTGCGCTATGCTGGCCGGGTAATTGTGCTCGGGTTCGCCTCTGGGAAAATTCCCTCGTTGCGGCTGAACCAGCTACTCGTCAAACACCAGAGCATCATTGGTTCGTCCATCGGTCTCACCTGCATCAAAAATCCAGAACTGATGTCTGCAAAATGGTCGCGCCTGGCTGAGATGCTGGAGGCGGGGCAGATTCGCCCCAGGATCAGTCATACCCGGCCGTTTACCGACCTGCCGACGGCCTTACAGATGCTCAAGGACCGCAAGGTAGCGGGGCGAATTGTATTGAGCTGACCGGCGGGCTCGAAACGAGCTGCAGCGACAAGGCACAGTGAAACCGCCGGCGGCGTTACTTGATCGGCATATATAATGCGGTGACGATCTGGTTGCTGTGACTCACATCGGCGGGAGCGGTATGGTAAATCTCAAGCGCCGGGCGCGACTTGTCGATTTTGATCCGCTGCATGCGGCAGTGACAGGACAGCGCGTACCAGCCGAGGGGAATAAAGCCGTGGTCACCAC
>JAOTUD010000663.1 GCA_029864065.1 Gammaproteobacteria bacterium
GCAGGTCGATATCGAGCACCGCGTGCTGAACGCCAGGCAGGACCAGCACGAAGCCGAGATCATCGCCGCTGCGGGGCAACAGGGCGCGATCACCGTGGCGACCAACATGGCCGGACGCGGCACCGACATCGCGCTGGGCGAGGGCGTCGAAGCTCTGGGCGGGCTGCACGTGATTTCGCTCGGCCTGAACGATTCGCACCGCGTTGACCGGCAGCTGTTCGGCCGCTGCGCGCGCCAGGGCGATCCCGGCAGCGCCGAGGTGATCCTGTCGCTCGAGGATGCGCCGCTGACCAGTTTTTACAGCCCCGCTGTTCTCAAGCTGTTAAGCAGGCTGACCGGCAGCGGCAGGCCGTTACCCCGATGGTTGAGCCGGCTCGCGCTGCGCCTGCCGCAACGCAGCCTCGAAGCCAGGCAATGCCGGGCGCGTAAGGCACTAATGAAGCAGGACAAGCGCCTGCGCAGAACCCTGGCGTTCTCAGGGAGGTTTGAATGATGACGATGAAAACACGCCGTGCAGGGGAAATAGCGATTCGAGCCCGTTCCGCGAGGGTCCGGGAATGGATCAAACCCTGTCCGACGAAATTCTTCCTGCTGCTCTGCCTGGTCATGTCGAGCGTTATTTCGTCACTGCAGGCGGCCGAGCTCGACTGCCTGGTCAAGCCGGAAATGTACGTCGAGCTCAGCAGCCCGGTGGAATCGGTGCTCGAGGAAATCCTCGTCGAAATCGGGGATACGGTCGTCAGGGGCCAGCCGCTGGCGCAGCTCGAGGCCTCGGTGGAAAAGGCCAGGGTCAGGCTCGCGCGGCTGCAGGCGAAGTCGTCGAGCGATATCGAAAACGGCAAGGAACAGCTACGCTACGCCAGGCAGTACTACAAGCGCATGCAGGATTTGCTGACGCAGAACTCGGTATCGCAATACGAGACCGACAAGGCCGAAACCGAGGTCGCGCTGGCGCAGATCGAACTCAACAAGGCACAGGAGAAGCGGAGTATCGCGCAGGTCAACCTCGAGCTGGCGCAGTCGCAGCTCGCGCTGCGAACCATCAACAGTCCGATCGACGGCATCGTCGTCGACCGCTACGCGATGGTCGGCGAATCGGTCGCGGGCCGCACCATCATGAAACTGGCCAAGGTGGACCCGTTGAAAGTCGAACTGATCGCGCCGACCGAGTATTTCGGGTTGATCCAGAAGGGCATGGAAGTCGAGATTTACCCCGAGCAGCCCGCTAACCAGGTGTTCAGGGCAACCGTGACCATCGTCGACCAGTTGATCGATCCGGCGAGCGGCAGTTTTACCGTGCGCATGGAATTGCCCAATCCCGACGACAAGCTGGTCGGCGGCGTCAATTGTGTCGCCGGTTTCGCCTTCGACACCCCGCAACCCGCGGTCCGGGACGTTTACAGCTCGCTGGAATCCTCCGGCGCGGCCAACTAGGCCGGAACAGGCGCCATGTTCGCGTGCGGCACATCACAGTTTGATCAGTTTGGCCCCGTTTCTGCGGGTCTGGTGACTTCCGAGTGCCGAATCCCTGCCTATACTGAGATGATGCCTTCAGGTTTTGTCCGCCGGCTTCGGTGCCATGCGGCGGACGTAACCGATACGCGTAATTCTATAGTCGAGTGGTCATAGAGCGTTAATGAATAAACCGTCGAAACATGCCCTGCAGCAATCGAAGCTGATCCTCGAGGAACTCGAGGAGCGCCGGCTGTTTTCGGGCGGCATCGAGGGGCTGATCGATCCCGGTCTCGATTCCGACGCCAACGCGATCTACAGCGATATCAACGGCAGTCAGGCACAGGTCGATGATACCGGCACCGACGCCGCGGCAGCCGAACAGCAATCGCAGGAAATCGTGTTCGTCGACGCCGGCGTCGACAATTACCAGCAGCTGGTCGACGACCTGCAAAACAACACCGACAGCGGTCGTAATATCGAGGTGGTCGTACTCGATCGCGAAAGGGACGGTATCGAGGAGATTTCCGAATTTCTGTCGCATCGCGACGATCTCGACGCGATCCATATCATCTCGCACGGCGACGACGGCAGCGTGCAGCTCGGCAATACCAGCCTGAATTCACAGACGCTCGAGGATAACAACCTCAAGATCGCGCTGTGGGCCAATTCCTTCACCGAGACCGGCGATATCCTGATCTACGGCTGTAACCTGGCCGAAACCGAGGCCGGCCAGAGCCTGATCGACGAAATCAGCAGCCTGACGCTGGCTGATGTC
>JAOTUD010000073.1 GCA_029864065.1 Gammaproteobacteria bacterium
CTGCCGACAGTCTGATCCGGATCCTTGACGAAGGGCTGTCCCGTCAGCGTGATTTCAGCGAGAAACTTGTCGAGCCTGCCCTGGATCATTTTTTCAATGATCGCGGCGGATTTACCGCTGGATTCGGCCTGGGCAACGAGGATTCCCTTTTCCTTTTCGATAAACCCTGCCGGAACCGATTGCTGATCGACGAATTGCGGGTTGGCGGCGGCGATATGCATCGCGATATCACGCGCCAGCTCGGCATCGGCGCTGGAATCGACGACGACGCCGATACGGGCGCCGTGCAGGTAAGATGCAAGCGAATCGCGGGTTTTCGCGACTTCGAAACGGCGTACCTGGATATTTTCTCCGACCTTGGCAATCAGGGCCTGGCGCGCCTCCTCGACCGTTTGACCATCGGCCATCGTCATCGATGCGAGTTCTTCGACCGAGGCGGGCTTGTGTTGCGCCACTGTCTCCAGAACGGCTTCGGCAAAGGCCTGGAAGTTATCGTCCTTGGCGACGAAATCGGTTTCGGAATTGATCTCCAGAATTACCGCGGACTTGCCATCGTCGCCGATGGCTACCTTGATAGCGCCGTCGGCAGCGACGCGGCCGGCTTTCTTGTCCGCCTTGGCCGCGCCCGACTTGCGCATCAGCTCGGCCGCGGCTTCGATATCCCCGTCAGCCTCGACCAGCGCTTTCTTGCATTCCATCATGCCCGCACCGGTGCGTTCGCGCAGTTCTTTCACTAAAGATGCTGTAATAGCCACTTCGTATCCTCGTAGTTGTCAAGCTGTCGCCAAAGCGACAGGGCCTGGTTTATTCCTTGCTGGCAGCCTTCTTGGTCGCTGCCTTCTTGCTGGCGGCTTTCTTGGTCGCCGCTTTCTTGGGCGCCGCTTTCTTGGGCGCCGCTTTCTTGGTCGCCGCTTTCTTGGGCGCCGCTTTCTTGGGCGCCGCTTTCTTGGTCGCCGCTTTCTTGGTCGCCGCCTTCTTGGTCGCCGCTTTCTTCGCGGGTGCCTTTTCCGGCGCGCTCTCGGCTTGCGCTGCCGGAGCCGCGGCCGCTACCTCGTCGGTTTTCGATTCCGCAGCGGCTGCTGCAACTTCCGCTTCATCGGCGTCGCCGTCGGCGGCCTTTGCCGGCTCCGGCGCGACCACGACTTTGTCGTCATCGCTCTTTGTGTCCGCCTTCGCGGTGCTCTTCCTGGCGCTGATCTTGACCGACGGTTTGGCCTCGATTGCGGCGGCATCGCCTTCGATCTCGATCAACTCGTCGTCACCGTCCGCACCGGTGACGATACTCTGCTTGCCATCGATGATCGCGTCCGCCACCAGCCTCGTGTAGAGCTTGATGGCTCGCATGGAATCGTCGTTGCCCGGCACGATGTAATCGATATGATCGGGCGAGTTATTGGTATCGACGATGCCAACCACCGGGATTCCGAGCTTGGCGGCTTCCTGCACGGCAATCTTTTCGTAACCGACATCGATCACGAACAGCACATCCGGCAAACCACCCATTTCCTTGATGCCGCCGAGGGTCTTTTCGAGCTTCTCCTGTTCGCGCGACAATTGCAGGATTTCCTTTTTGCTGATTTTTTCGTAGTTCTTGCTTTCAGTCATCTCTTCGAGTTCCTTGAGACGCTTGATCGAGGCGCGTACCGTGCGGAAGTTGGTCAGCATACCGCCCAGCCAGCGGTGGTTGACAAAGGGCATTCCGCAGCGCCGGGCTTCCTCGCTGATCGCGTCGCTGGCGGCACGCTTGGTGCCGACGAACATGATCTTGCCCTTCTTGGACGCAACCTTGCCGAGATAGTTAACCGCGTCCCGACACAGGGGCATGGTTTCCTCGAGGTTTATGATGTGGATCTTGTTGCGCTCGCCAAAAATGAAGGGCGCCATCTTGGGGTTCCAGAAGCGGGTTTGGTGGCCGAAATGAACGCCCGCTTCCAACATTTCACGCATGGTGACGTTAGACATGATATCTCCAGATGTCTGTCGAACAGCCTTGTCAAAGGCTGTTCCGGGTTAAGCCTCCACATACCCGACCCTTACGACCTGCTCTCTGGTAAATTGCAGGCACCCATAAGCGCGTTGCGGCATGTGTGTGTCGTTAAAAACAACGGGACCAGGCCCGATGTTCGGATTATTCCCTGCGGCGGTTGCCGAGGGCGCGCGCTTTATACCATAATCCCGTATCCCCAACAACCAGTCGGCAGTTTTTTTTATGGGTGTAACGATCAAATCCGCGCAGGAAATCGAACGAATGCGTATCGCCGGGCGTCTCGCCGCCGACGTTTTACGCATGATCGAACCCCATGTCGAACCGGGCGCTACGACCCAGCACCTCAACGATATCTGCCACGATTTCATGGTAAACCAGCAATCGGTGGTCCCGGCCCCGCTGAACTACCGGGGCTTTCCGCGCTCGATCTGCACCTCGGTCAATCACGTGGTCTGCCACGGCATTCCCGCCGACAAAAAGCTCAAGAACGGCGATATCATCAATATCGATATTACCGTGATCAAGGATGGATACCATGGCGACACCAGCCGCATGTTTCACGTGGGTAAGCCGACGATCCAGGGGCAGCGTATCTGCAACATCGCTTACGATTGCATGAAGATCGGTATCGAAATGATCAAGCCCGGTGTCCGCCTCGGCGATATCGGCAATGCAATCCAGCAGTATGCCGAAAAAAACAATTGCAGCGTGGTGCGGGAATACTGCGGCCACGGCATCGGCAAGGTGTTTCACGAGGATCCGCAGATTCTGCATTACGGTAAACCCGGCACCGGGCTGATGCTCGAACCGGGCATGACCTTCACCGTGGAACCGATGATCAACCTCGGCAGGCGGCAGGTGAAACTGCTGCCCGACGAATGGACGGTGGTAACCAAGGACCACAGCCTGTCGGCGCAATGGGAACACACCAACCTGGTAACCGAGAACGGCTTCGAAGTTTTGACGCTGCATCCCGATTTTGGGTTCTGACAAAGCCGTGAGCGAGGCGATCGTACAATTCCTGGCACAGGCCGGCACTGCCGGCAAGCCAGAGGCCAGATCGGTGGCGGCCGGTGTGGCTTCGGCGCGCGAACAAATCTATCGCGAGTTCGACCTGGGTGTCCCTGCCGAGCAGCTGATTCACGACAGCTCGGACCTGATCGACCGCGTGCTCGAATGGTGTTTTCTGCGTTTCATCGGCGATCGCGAGCACTGCGGTTGTTCGCTGGTCGCGGTCGGCGGCTACGGTCGCTCGGAGCTGCTGCCCGGTTCGGATATAGACTTGATGATTTTGCTGGAGAAAAACGCCAACAAGGAGCAGCAGCAGCAGATTTCGGCTTTCCTGACCTTCCTGTGGGATATCGGTCTCGAGGTCGGGCACAGCGTGCGCACCATCAGGGATTGCGTGCGCCAGGGCAAGGTCGATGTCACGGTGATGACCAACATGATCGAATCGCGCCTGATCTACGGCAACGAAAAACTCTACGAAAAATTTCAGCAGGCAATCTCGCCGGCGAAAATCTGGCCGTCACGCAAGTTTTTCGAGGCCAAGCTCGAAGAGCAGCAGGAACGACACCTGCGCTACAACGACACCGCCTACAACCTCGAGCCCAATATCAAGGAAGGCCCCGGGGGCCTGCGCGATATCCAGATCATCGGCTGGGTGGCGAAGCGGCATTTTGGCGCAAAATCGTTCGCGGAACTGGTCGGGCACGGTTTTCTGACCGACGTGGAGTACAGGATACTGGACGCGGGCCAGCGACATTTATGGCGGGTGCGTTTCGCGCTGCATCGCATCGCGGGACGAAGGGAGGATCGCCTGCTGTTCGATTATCAGAAAACGATAGCGGAACGCTTCGGATTCGAATCGGGCGAGCACAATCTCGCGATCGAGCAGTTCATGCAGCAGTATTACCGCACCATCATGGAGCTCGAGCGCCTCAGCGAAATGCTGCTGCAGATATTCAGGGAAGAGATACTGTTGACCGCATCGCAAAAAAAGATCAAGCCGATCAACGAACGTTTCAGGTTGCGCAATAATTATATCGAAGTGACCCATCCCGACGTCTTTAAACAGCATCCACCAGCCCTGCTCGAGCTTTTCCTGCTGATTTCGCTAAACCCGAATTGCGAAGGCGTCACCGCCTCGACGATTCGGCTGGTGCGTGAGCATCTTTACCTGGTCGACGACGCCTATCGCAGCGATGCAACCGTCAACAGGCTGTTCATGCAGCTGATGAGCGCGCCCAGCGGGCAAACCCACCAGATGCGGCGCATGAATTCCTACGGTTTCCTGGCCGCCTATATCCCGGCATTTGCCAGGATAACCGGGCGCATGCAGTACGACCTGTTTCACGCCTACACGGTAGATCAGCACACCATCTTCGTAATACGCAACCTGCGCCGTTTCGCGCTAAAGATACACGAGCACGAGTTCCCTTTTTGCAACCTGGTCTACGGCATGCTGGAAAATCCCTGCCTGCTGTACCTCGCGGCGCTATTCCACGATATCGCCAAGGGTCGCGGCGGAGACCACTCCGAGCTCGGTGCCCAGGAAGCGACGCGGTTCTGCGTCCAGCACCAGTTGAACCGCAAGGAAATCCGCGTCGTTTCGCAACTGGTGCGCGATCACCTGTTGATGTCGGTCACCGCACAGCGCAAGGACATCAGCGATCCCGACGTGGTGCGTGACTTTGCGCGCCAGGTCGGCAGCATGAATATGCTGAACTACCTGTACCTGCTGACCGTCGCCGATATCCGCAGCACCAATCCCAAGTTGTGGAACAACTGGAAGGATGCGCTGCTCAGGCAGTTGTACAACGCCACCAAGACGGTGATCCTGCGCGGCATCGAGCACGCGCCCGATATCGACGAGATCATCCAGGAAAACCGCGATGCGGCCTTCGACGAAATGTCCGATCTGCCGTTCAGCGCGGAACAGATCGACTCGGTTTGCGACCGCGTGCCCGGCGATTATTTCCTGCGCCATCATCCGCTCGAAATCAAGTGGCACGTCAACGAAATCCTGAGCCATTCCGGCGAGTCGCGATTGGTCAGCATCCGCCAGTCGGCGCAGTACAGTAACACCAAGGTCTTCGTCTACGGGGACGAGGCCGCGCATACCTTCTCGCAGGTGACCGGAACCCTGGGATCGCTGGGCCTCAGTATTCTCAACGCGGAAATCTTTACCACCTGCGATAACAAGATCATGGATACGTTCATCATCCAGGACCACAACGGCGAGGCGGTGACCGATTCCGACATGATTGCGCGCATCGAAAAACGGCTGCTCGAGGCTCTTAAATCGGACTCGATTTACGAGGGTCAAAGCAATACCCGCAAACCGCGTCACCTGAAGGCTTTCGATCACCCCACCGAGGTTCAGTTCGAACAGGATTACCTGAATAACCGCACCGTAATGGAAATCAGCGCGCTCGACATGCCCGGGCTGCTGTCGGTTATCGCTAACGTCATCGCGGAGCTGGACATCAACATCACGCACGCGAAGATTTCGACCCTGGGCGAGAGGGTCGACGACATTTTCTACCTGACGACACCCGATCGCAGCGCCATCACCGATCAAGCGCTACTGCAACGGCTGGAACAAAACCTGGTGGCCGCGCTCGAAGCCAGAAAGGCGGCGTAGCAGCGTCATGTCCCGGTACCTGGGTAAGCCTTTCGAGCAGGCGCGGGATGGCGAAAACAACGCCGTGGAATTCGACCTGGCTTACCCGGCCAGGGGCCGCGTGGACGCCGCGGTAGCGGAGCTGCGGCGGCTCCATGGCGACGATCTCAGCCTGCTGCCGATGTCCGGCACCTCCTGCGGCGGCGGAATTTTCCAGGCGCCGAACTGCGGCACCGGCAGCGTTATCGGGCTGCGCTTCGACCCGCCTCCGGTGCCGCTGATACGCAGCGCCGCGCGGCCGGAGCTTAAGTCGCTGGGCCTCGACGAAATCGTAATCGATGCCGACCGCCAGCAGGTCTGCGCGGGCGCGTCGATCACGCTCGACCAGCTGAACCGGGCGCTGGCACAGGAGCTGGGACATGGTTTCAGAGTGCCCGGCGCGGACCTGACCAGTTATCAGTACGCGGCGGTCGGAGCGACCTTCATGACCGGCGGCATGGGTCCGCAGCGCAGGTATTTCAGCGACAGCGTGGTCGAGGCCGCAATCTTCGACGGCGTCGAAATCAGGAGTATCGGCGGCGCCGCGTTGCAGGGCTACGCCGGCACCTATGGCTGGAGCGGTATCGTCAGCGCGGTATGCTGCAGTTATTACCGTTTCCCCGAAAACGAAATCGCCTTTGCATTGCCGGTGGTCGACACACCATCCGGGCTCGCCCGGCTGCTGGCGCGGCTCGCGCCCTATGCTTATCTCGAGCTCGAACCGGACGGGGTGCGTTCGAGCACGGGGCAATACGACCTGATACTCGGGCTCGAACACGTCAGCGTCGCGTCGATGCGGCCCCTGCTGCGCGATACCGCGGCAAATGCGATCACGCTCAGGGCCACGGAGCTCGAGCAAAAATGCGTCGCGGCGGCGGCCGACGGCCTGGTTTTCGTCAACGGTTGCAGCGCTCGATCGATCGACGAATACCTGCTCGACCTGGCCGACGAGGAGCAATCCGACGACTATAGCATCGCCGGTATTGGACTCGAGTTCGCCGAGGTTTTCAACGATCCCGAGGAAATGCGCGCGGTGCGCGAAGCCATACCCTACGCGGCCCGCATGCAATCCCCGGCGGGTCGCCTCGTCTACAAGAATCACACCGACGCCAACATCCGCATCCCGCTCGATAGGGTCGGCCCGGTCGCGCAGCGGCTCTGGCAAATCAATTGCGATTACGTCGACGCGGTCGAGCGGCATTTCGATGCGCTCGCGGACGTCGACGGCGAAGTCCTGGTTTACGGGCATTTGAATCCCTACGGCATCGATCCGCACAACCGCATCACGATGAGCAGCGACGACGACACCGCTTTCGCGCGCAGCCGCGGTTTCCTGGTGGAACAGCGCGCCGCATATTACCGGGCGCTGGCAGCGCTGTGCGAAAACGGCGCCGCAACCTTCGTCGGCGGCGAGAAGACCGCGGATTCGGAGCTAGGCATCTATGCGGCCCTGGGAGGTCCTCAAAACTCGCCCGCGGCACTGTTCGAACGTTTCCGCAAGCAGCAGGCAACCGTGCGCGCAGCGCGACGGGAATTTAACTGGCGCGCGCCCGAAACCTATCGCTGAAGCTCTAGCGGTCGCCCGACCTTCGCATCAGGACTTGAATTCCAGCAGCCTGACGAGCGCCGGCAGCGCGGCGGCGGGATGCATGCCGAGCGCCCTGAGTTCGTCGATTACCGGCACCGGCAGCTCCTGGTCCTCGGTTTTCTGGTTCAGCACCCCACCCATGACGACCGGCAGGGAAATGCCGGCGTCGTCGAGGAGACGTTTTAACTGCTGCGCGTATTCGAGCGCCATGCCGTTATGCGTGCTGAGCAGCAACGCGTCGGCGGGTTGGCGCATGATTGCGGCGATCAGGTCGGCCGGATTTTTTTCCGCTCCCAGGTACTCGACCTCGGCGCCAGCCTCGCCGAGCAACTGCGCCAGCGCGCCGGCAGCCTGTGCGTGCACGTCGCTGGACGCGACCAGCAGCCTTTTGCCCCTGACCCGCTCGCGGAAGTCGTCGCTGGTAAACATCGGCCGATAATCGTCGATAACTTCCTGCGCGAGACCGTACATGTCGGTGGCGATCGAGCGCTCCGGGTCGAGCTCCGCCGCGAAAGCCTGTTCGAAGCGCTGCGCTCCCATCTTTTTCAGCACGTACAGCAGCTGCAGCGGATCACGCGTGTCGACGCCGTTGTCGCGCAATCCGGCAAGCGCATTATTGAAAATATCGGTACCCTCGCGCAGCACGGTATCGGCGAATGCCTGGGCGGCCGAAAAATCGACATGCGGATACAGGCGGCGCGCTGCTGCTTCGATACGGCGCCCGAACAGCTGCGCCTCGATAATCTCGTCAGCCGACGGAATCCGTATCGCCTCGGTGACCGGCAGCGGCAGCACCGCGTGCCCGCTGGGCGCGTGGATTTGAACCAGTATGTCCCACAGCAGGTACTCGGCGGTCAGCGCCCGGTTGTGCGCGAATTCGTGGCCGAACGACAGGGTGTCGCCGTAAATCATCGACCCGACCTGCTGGCCCTGGTGAATACGGTGCAGCGCCAGCACCCAGCCCGCGCGCTTGACCGGGTCGCGGGTCAGCCCGCCGATGCAGTGACAAAGGCGCGCGCCAATCAGCTCCTCGACGATATAGCGTTCCAGCATCGCCCAGGCGGCAACGCTGGCGCAATTGCGGAACAGCGCGCCGTAGCCGTCCTCGAGGTAGGAATGCAGCATCGCGCCCTGATCGCGAAACGCCGCCAGCAAAACCATCGCCTGGCAGGTTTGTGCCGCGGTTTCACCGGTGTCGGACCAGCCCGGCGCCTCGAAGGTAAAATATTGCGACAGGTTACCGATCGTCGTGCATCCGATACGCAGCGCCTGCAGGGTGTTGGCCACGGAAGCCGGCTGACCGATCATGAAATCCCCGAGATGAGGCTGTACCGGCGCCGCCTGCGCCAGCGCGTTCCAGTCCTCGTTGCTGACCAGCATCGGCCCGGTCTCGGCGGCGGCGGCGGCGCGCATTTGCTGCGGCAGGCCCATGCGGCGATCGAGTGCAAAACCGGCACGGTCCAGGCGAAAGCCCGCGGCAGCCAGCTGCCGATGGACCCGCGCCAGCGACGCAGCGGTCGCATCG
>JAOTUD010000665.1 GCA_029864065.1 Gammaproteobacteria bacterium
AACACGACAAGCAGGGTTTTATTTCCGAATCCTACCTCGGCATGGTGCGTAACCTGCAGCGTTACGGATGGCTGGTTCCTTACCTGTTCGGCGCATCGCCGGCGATCTGCGCGTCGTTTCTGGGTGCCTCGCCGACATCGCTCGAGAAATGGCAGAAATACTCCTACTACGCCCCCTATGCGACGTCGCTGCGCATGGGCGATATCGGCTACCAGAACAACAAGGGAGGCG
Organism: Gammaproteobacteria bacterium; assembly: GCA_029864065.1. Taxonomy (GTDB): domain Bacteria; phylum Pseudomonadota; class Gammaproteobacteria. The sequence continues at coordinate 232 of JAOTUD010000665.1, forward strand.
AAGCCGGTATCAAGGTCAACTACAACAGCCTGCGTGATTACATCGACAGCCTGACCTACGCGATTTCGACACCCTACCCCAAGTACGAAAAAATCAGGCTGATCGAGGATGGTGAATGGCAGCAGCTTAACGCCAACATTCTGCAAATCGAAAACGAGTATTACTCCAGTGTGCGGCCAAAGCAGATCCTGCAGGGTGAAGAAAAACCGACACTGGCGCTGGCCCGGCGCGGCGTCGCCTACCTGGAACTGCGCTCGCTAGACGTCAACGCGTTCGAGCCGCTCGGCATCAGCGAGGAGCAGATGCGTTTTCTCGAGTCCTTCCTGCTGTTCAGCCTGTTGACGCCGAGCGATCCCTATGGCGCAACCGAACTCGACGAAATCAGGCACAACATCAACGCGGTCGCCGAGCGCGGCCGCGAGCCCGCCCTGCGCCTGCGTCGCGCGGGCAGGGATATCCTGCTGCGAGACTGGGCCAACGAAATTTTCGAACAGACATCGCTGGCTTGCGACTTACTCGACAAGGGTACCCGGCAACCGACCTACGGCCCCGCGTTGAAGCGCCAGCACGCCAAGATCGCGGATCCCGACCTGACGCCATCGGCGCGCATGCTTGCCGACATGGCCGATCACGGGGAAGAGTTCTACCATTTCGCGCTGCGCAAGTCCCGGGAGCACCAGCGATGGTTCGCGGAACGCCCGTTGAGCGCCGATGAACTCGCCGGCTTCGAAGAAACGGCGCGCATCTCGATCGACAAACAGCATGAAATCGAACGCAGCGACGATGTTTCCTTCGAAACCTTCATGCAAAACTACTTCGCGCAGGCCTGACAAAAAAAAGGGGGCGATGACAAGCGCGTCCCCTTCTCATTTGTCACCGCCCCCCTTTTTCGAATCATCCCCGCGCAAGCGGGAATCTTATGACTTGCCACCATTTCAAGATCCCCGCCCCGGCTCATGGGCCGGGAGAGACATTTCGCGGGAATGACTTCATCGAGGGTACTAACCGGTCAGTTAAGGAACTCGTCCTGCCAGGCCTGGTAGCTCGCGTCCCGGGTCAACCGGTCCATCAATTCGGAAGACGCGACGCGCTCGAGGTCCGCAGGCGGCGTGCCGTCGCGCAGGGCCTTGAGAGTGTCGTGCATCGCCTGCACCGCCGCCATGAACGGCTGATGCCCCTGCAGCGAGATCCGCACCCCGCACTGCGCCAGGTAAGCGGCGTCCTGCAGTTCGGCGCCGGATCCGCCGAGCATGATCGGCGCCTCGATTTCGGCGGCGATCGCTTCCAGCTCGGGACGGGTTTTGACGCCGACGAACATGATACCGTCGACGCCGGCATCGAGATAGGCCCGCGCGCGCCTGATGCCATCATCGACACCCTTGGCTCCGACCGCGCTGGTGCGGCCGAGCACGATCAGGTCGGGGTCCTGGCGCCCGGCCAGCGCGGCCTTCATCTTGCCGACGCCCTCCTCGATGGACAGGAATTCGGTGCCGCCGGCGCCGAAACGCCTGGGCAGCAGGGTATCCTCGATCGTCAGGCAGGCTATCCCGGCGCTTTCGAGTTCCTCGACGGCGCGCTTTACGTTGAGCGCATTGCCGTATCCGTGATCGGCGTCGACGATCAACGGCAGTTCACCGGCGCGGCAGATGCGATGCGCCTGGTCGGCGAACTCGGTCAGGGTCAGCACGATGAGGTCGGGCGCCCCGAGCACGGTCAGTGACGCGATGGAGCCGGCGAACATGCCGGCCTCGAAGCCGAGATCCTCGGCAATTCGCGCCGAAATCGGGTCGAATACCGACCCGGGATGAATACAGCGTTCGCTGTCAAAAATTTCACGCAGCTTTTGCCGCCGGATCCTGGTATTCATAGTTAGTGCCGCCGTGACCGAGATTTTGAATCTCGATATTATCATCATCGGGGATCTGGCCGACAGTTCCTGTTTCCGGGCGGAAATGATCTCGCAACAGGCACCGCAGCGCGGTAACCGGAAGTCA
>JAOTUD010000664.1 GCA_029864065.1 Gammaproteobacteria bacterium
CCGACCAGTCGCGGCTGCGCAGCTGCATGCGCGCCAGCCACAGGTAAGCCTGGTCGTTCATTACCGAGCTATCGAGGTTCGACAGCAGGGAGAGCGCTTCGGGCTCGTGCTGGTAGGCGGCCGACAGCGCGATGCGCAGCTGGCTTCGATTTCTCTGTTCCGGCGAAAAGGCAAAGTGATCGCGGATCAGGTTCCAGTGCTCGAGCGCCTTGAGGCTGTCCTTGCGTGCGAGACGCTCGATCGCGTGCACTATGATTGCGCGGTTGCGCTCGGTATTCGGAGCGTCGGCGAGTTTTTTCAGCGAGCGCTCGGGACGCAGGTGCGCCCGGTACCAGGTTTCGACGATCGCCTGGTCGCTTTTGCCGAGTTTCCTGCCGAGGTAACGCGCGAGGTTGGGTCGACGCGCCTCGAATGCCTTTTCGATCCGCAGCCATAACGCTTGCTGCGGTTGATCGTGGTTTTCGAGAAAATACGCGAAAGCCGGGTCGCACTCCGATGGCTGAGAATAACCGCGCAACCAGACCCGGGATATATCGTCGTTCAGGTTTTCGAACTTGCCCAGTTTGAGCCTGGCCTGAAATGCCAGGCACTGCAGCCGGGTATTTTCACGCCCATCGAAAAACCTGAGGTAGTCTTCCCATTCGTGGCGGGCGGCGAGTACGCCCAACCATTGGCCGCGCGCGTGATAGGCGAACGGATAATCAGCATGGCGATCGAGGAACTTTTCGACCTGTTCCGCTTTCTCATGGCTGGCGCGTAGCTTGAAATAGTCATACTCGAGGTAAGCTTTCGCCGGGTAGCCGGCGAGCTGCTCGAGCAGGCTGTTAAACTCGTCGACCTGGTTGCGTTCGAGCGCCGAGGCGGCATCGTGAAACAGCTGGCGCTGGCGTTCGATATTCGCTCGCGCCTCGCTACAAATCGATGCGGCAATCACGATAACCATGATGGCGCCGATTTTCATAGCGCTGACAGGCCTGCAGTTTGCCGATGCTGTTAGCAAGAGAAACCCTTATTTTTCAGAAATTTAGCGTAAATTTTAGAAGTAAAGTATTAAATTAGCAAGCGCGTCACCCGGATTTTTCCGGATGAACTTTTGCAAGCTTGCCCGGATCGAGTAAATCCTTGAGCCTGGATTCATCGATATCGGTCATTTCGACCGCTACTTCAAGTATAGGACGATTTTCAGCCAGCGCCCGTTTTGCGATCTCCGCCGCCTTGCGGTAGCCGATGATCGGATTCAGCGCCGTTACCAGAATCGGGTTGCGCGCCAGGTTTTGCACCAGGGAAGCGCCGTTGACGGTGAAGTTTTCGATTGCGCCGGCGAGGTGCAGGCTGGCATTGGCCAGAATTTCGATGCTCTGCAGCAGGTTGTAGGCGATTACCGGCAGCATGACGTTGAGCTGAAAATTGCCCGACTGCGCGGCGTGCGCGATACAGCTGTCATTGCCAATCACCTGGGCCGCGACCATCAGCACCGCCTCGGGGATCACCGGATTAACCTTGGCGGGCATGATCGAACTGCCGGGCTGCAGGGCCTGCAGGCGGATTTCACCCAGCCCCGTCAACGGGCCCGAGTTCATCCAGCGCAAATCGTTGCTGATCTTGATCAGCGAGGTCGCAAACACCCGCAGCTGCCCGCTCAGCTCCAGCGCGGTGTTTTGCGTGCTCAAACCCTCGAACAGGTTTTCCATCTGCACCAAGCGGATCCCGGTCGCCGCCTGCAGTTTCGTGCACACGCGCGCGCCGAAATCGGCGCTGGTATTTACCCCGGTGCCGACCGCGGTGCCGCCGATTGCCAGTTGCTGCAGCCGCGTCAGCGTGGTTTGCAAACGATAGCGGTCATTCTTGACCTGCGCCGCCCAGGCCGAGATTTCCTGGCCGAGCGAAATCGGCATCGCGTCCATCAGGTGCGTACGCCCGGTTTTGATCGTGTCCTGGTGCTGCTGCATGCGCGCCCGCAGCGCCAGTTCCAGGCGATGCATGGCTGGCAGCAGGTTCTGGTGCAGGTCGAGACAGGCGGCAAGGTGGATCGCGGACGGAAAAACATCGTTCGAACTCTGCCCCATATTGACGTGATCGTTGGCATCGACCGACAAATCCTTGCCGGAGGCAAGGGTCGCTATGACCTCGTTCAGGTTCATGTTGCTGCTGGTGCCCGAACCGGTTTGAAAGACGTCGATAGCAAACTGCCCGGCATGCTTTCCGGAAATGATATCCGCAGCCGC
>JAOTUD010000074.1 GCA_029864065.1 Gammaproteobacteria bacterium
GTTCGATGGCAGGCTCCTGCCAGTCGTGCAGCATTGACTTGAAACTCACAACCTCCTGTTTTGCGGGCAAATCATGCTCCAAAGCATTAACCGCGGTAAAATTAATCCTGTGCGCTAATTGAATAAAGGGGCGTATGTGTGCCTGTCCCACCTCACACACCACCGGCAAATCTGCCACAGTAACGGATAGTTGCGGGTACTTTCTCGCCAACTGCAGGGCAAACTCTCCGCTGTTCCCGCCGATATCCAGCCAATTCCTCGCCCGAGTAAAATCGGTTTCGGCAATTACTGCAGCCGACTCATAGCGGGTTAAGGACGTCGTTAAATTAACCCACCGCTTGGTGAACCTATAATTCTCGGCGCCAGGCTCGATAGCCCGGCCGTAATCAAACAATTCAAATAATGTCGATTCAGCCATAAACTTGGTTTCGTCGTTGAGCAACAGGTGTAACCGTTGCAGCACATCAGGGGCCAGCATATTGGCAAACTCGATCTTAACCTGCAGCAGGTCGCGATAGGTAAGTGCCTTTTTAAATTCCGGGGTAAGTGAAAATTGGTCGGCATCGTGCCTGATAACGCCACTATTCACCAGAATCCCCAACAAAAACTGTTCGCCTTGGCGATCAGAAGCGGACGTTCGTGGCATGAACACGGCAGCTTCCAATTGTGCAATCAATCCGCTGTCAAAAGCCTGTTTAAGTACCTGAACCGATAAAAAATCCCGCAGAAAGTTGTCAACACTTAAGTAATCCCTGTAATCCGGCATAAATTAACCCTAACTGCTGAAAATTTATTGGTGAGTCTAGCGCACATCCTGCGCGATGAGCATCATGGGCATTCTCCTCAAATCCGTTGACCAGGGTAATAATGCAAAGAACATGAGGAAATTTTGGTAAAGCCTGCAGAGTTGTAGGTTGCTCGAAGTGTTATCCATAATTCCACGGGATCGGTTGCGGGAAGTGTCAGGCGAAATGAAGGGTGGTACGATTTCTGCTTAAAGCGTTGACCGTTCAGGGGTGACGTTCGGAAGCGGAGTCAGAAGACTCTCTTGCCAGCCAAACTTTTCAATATAAGCAGTGTTCAAACCCAGGCACTGAATTGATCCGCAGGCTTCGCGGTGAACACATTGCTTGAATCCATTACGGTCGAATTCAGGCCAGAAGGAAGAATCGATGTGAAGCTCCGGTTGATTGTTATTCAGTGCATCTCCGTCATCTTGCAGCAGGCATTCCGGGAAGTTCTTTACTTCGACCGCACGCCCGTATTGTCGGGCCATCGAAATCGCTCGACGCAAATGAGGCAGCACATCCGTGTGACGTACAATCAGATCTTTATCGTCGATTTCCTTCATCGGCCAGTAGTTCCAGAAGTCCATTTGCACGAGCCGGCGCAAATGGCTCAACCTGTCGACAACCGCCGGCAATTGCTGGTAACTCCTTTTGGTGACGACGGTGTTGGTCAAGGTTACGATATCTTCGAACTCGTCAAGATTCTCGAGGCCTCTTAACGTCTTGTCGAAGGAGCCAGGGGCTTTGGTAATTGCGTCGTGGGTTGCCGCATCTGCCGCGGTTACGCTGATGAAGTACTCGTCCACGCCAGACTCGACCAACTCGCGACAGTAGTTGATATTCGCCAGGCGCATGCCGTGCGTCTGGATTCGAACGTGGTCGAAATTACTCTGGCGCGCGCGTTGCGCTAGCTCCGGCAGGTCTCTTCGCAGCGTGACCTCGGAACCGGTCAGAATCAATCCTTTCCACTGCTTTGTCGATGCGTTGCGATCCAGTATCTGCCGGAAATTATCCATGGACTCCGGTTGTAACCAATCCATCGTGCCTTCGATCATGCAGTGCTCGCACTTGAGATTGCAGCGAAAGTGCATTGTGAGTTCGACATATTGTTTGTGGTCAAAACAGCCCATGACAATCAGCCCAGGTTGAATTTTCAGACGAGAACATGTTCAGGCGGCACGAATCTTGTCCGGGTTTTGCTAGCCGCAAACGCGGCACCGGCCGAACAGAGCACGACGCCCGGAATACCGGTAACCATTGTTTTACTGTTTTGGTAAATCAGTTTAAGGCTCCCGTTCTATGGTATTTCTATTATCGCCTTTAAAACGCGCAAACCAGGCCGGAAGCGCTATGTTATCACGGTAGCATACGAGCATTCGATACAAAAAGCCCCGCATCTATTTCCCTGGACGGATGGATAATCCGGTTGAGATGTGCCGTTTCGTCGAGGCGCACCGAGCCGAGTTGGATTACCTGCTTTTCGATGCGGGATTCGATTACCGCATGGAAGGTAACACCCTGGTCATCCTGGAGACTGGCTCTTACTGGGTTTTCTAAAATACCCGCTGGTTATCTCTCGACAATCTGATTGAGACTTTTTAGGTAAATCGGGTGTGGGTTAAATTTGCGCGTCGACACTGGTGTAGTCGTCATGACTCATCGCCGTCCTGAGCTCGGCAAGACCCTTTCGGATTAACCTGCACATGTCGTCTGAAAATGTTTCGATCGGCGATGGACCTGACCCTGTTCTCCCGGAGATAGTGCGAGCCCCCGTGTAACGGCGTTATCGCGCACGAGGCAAAAATATCGACGGTTTCGAATTCAGCGCGGAGTCACGCCCGGCAGACGGCTTAGCGCCGTTCCCGTCCAACCACCCTCGAATTTCGGACCGAAAGCAGATGAAATGGTAAATTTCCCTAATTTTAAATTGGGGACCAAGTAAAACCAGCGCTTTCGATACTCCTGAAATTTAAACCCTACTAGTCGTGTTGACATGGCTTTAGGTAAGGTGCAAAATTGCGTCAGTAAATTGACAATTAGCCAAAGTTCTAGAGCTCGATAATCAAGCGCGATCCGCCCGGATAGATCGTCAAAAGGCGGTTTAATTAGAAAAGAAAGTTCTAGCGGTAGCAACACGAGATAGTGATATTTCGTGATGGTTTGTTTCCGTATGTGCCTGATTTTCTTTGAATTTTTGCACTACGGGATATGGAATAAAAACCGGTTACGATCCATCAGGTTGGGTCGTTAACGCATAAGGAGGACCTAGATGTCGACGCAGCTGTTGTTCTACAGGGAAGCTGTCCCGGTTTCGAAGGAAACCCACGCCAACCTTTCGATCGATACCACGCAAAATTACGACTTCGCCGGCGGCGTCAATTCGGTGCCGCTGACCGCGACCGAGTTTCCGTTCGCCGCGCGCGATTACGTGATCGTGTTCGCCGGCCCGGAGACGCCGATGCCGGCCGCGATCCTCGGCGTGCAGCAGGATAAAAACCTGTTCGTCGCCGAAGACGGTCACTGGGAGGGCCGGTATATCCCGGCGTTCGTGCGTCGCTACCCGTTCGTGTTTTCGAGCAGCGAGGATGCATCCACCTTTACCCTGTGTGTCGACAAGGAATTCCAGGGGCTCAACGAAGAGGGCCGCGGCGAGCGCCTGTTCAGCGAGGAGGGCGAGAATTCGGCCTACCTCGAACGCATGCTCAATTTCCTGCAGGAATACCAGGTGCAGTTCCAGCGCACGCAAGCGTTTTGCCAGCAGCTGAAGGATCTCGATCTGCTCGAGACGATGCAGGCGCACATCAGCATGCCGAGCGGCAGCCAGCAGTCCCTGACCGGTTTCAAGGTCATCAACCGCGAGCGCCTGAAGGCGCTCGACGGCGACAAGCTGGCCGAGCTGGCCAAAACCGACGCGCTCGAGCTCGCCTACCTGCACCTGCAGTCGCTGAATAATTTTTCGGTGATGGTCGAACGCGCCGGCGCGGGCAGCGTCGGGAGTAACTGATGAATTGAATTTGGTACCGGTGGTACCGGTGTTGCCCGAGAGCTCACCTAAGACCGGTGTCATTGAAGGCAGTAAGGTAGTAAAAAACGCACCGCCTGCCACGCCATATTGGCAGAACGGTGACGAGACCAAAGAGTCCCGTTAACGGAATCGCCGCCGTTAGCGGGTAACGCAGCGAATCAAAAGGGGGATTCGTTATGGCATATCCATTTGGCGCTCCGCCGGAGCCGAGTGGGCAGGGGTGGTTGTTTCCGCATCGACAGCTGAAAAAGCTGATCTCGAGCCTCCTGCCGCAACCGAAACGCTTCATTTCGTCGACGCAACGTCGAGCGACACCGCGAAAACTGCAATTCGAACCCCTTGAACCGCGACTGCTGCTGTCGGCGGATCTGGCCTTTGCCGCGGATCCCGGCGGTAGCGACCTGACCCTGCGTCTCGACAATCTCGATGGTGTGGACACGGTAGTCCTCCTCGATAATGAAATTGTCGATCCCCTGGCGCAGGTGGTCGCAAGCCAGGCGCTCGCGGACACTTCCGCGATCCGCATCACCGGCGGTGCCGGCGACGATCGTTTGACCGTGGACCTGACGAACCCCTTTATCGTCCCGGTCCGCTTCGACGATCTCGGCGGCGGCGATAACGACTGGCTGTCTTTGACCGGCGCGCTGAGCGGCCATGCCTGGAACCTCTTCGGCGGCGACGACGGGCAGGTCGACAATGTCGGTTTCACCGGTATCGAGCATCTGGTCGGCGACAGCACCGACGATACCTTCACCTTTGCCGACGGTGCGTTCGTTTCCGGCAGTATCGACGCCGGCGGTGGCAGCGATACGCTGGATTATTCCGCCAGCACCGGTGCGGTAACGGTCAACCTGACCGACGTCGCGGCGGCCAACGCGGAAAGCGTCATCGGCGGCAGTGTCGGCGACACGCTGGTTGGCACGGATACCGGCGATAACTGGCAAATCGATTCGGCCGACTCGGGCAGTGTCGACGGCATCGATTTCAGCGGCTTCGAAAACCTGCAGGGCGGCAGCGGTGTCGATACCGTGGTGTTTGCCGATGGTGTCGCTTTAACCGGCACGCTCGACACCGGCGCGGGTAGCGATACGCTGGATTACTCCGCCAATAGCTCGCCGGTGACGATAAATGTCGCCGATGTGACTGCGGCCAGCGCCGAATCGGTCATCGGCAGCGGTGGCGTCGATACATTGGTTGGCACCGATGATGGCGATACCTGGCAAATATCCGGGTTGGCATCGGGCAGTGTTGCCGGCGTCAGTTTCAGTAGCTTCGAAAACCTGCAGGGCGGCAGTGGCGACGATATTTTCGCTTTTACGAGCGGCGGCAGCGTATCGTCGATCGCCGGCGGCGGCGGTATCGACACGCTCGACTACTCGGCGCTTAGCAGCAATATCACGGTCGACCTGGTTGGCGGTACCGCGGACCTGGCCGGCAGCATCAGCGGCATCGAAAACATCCTCTTGGGTTCCGGCAGCGACATGCTACTCGGCGCATTACTTGCGTACAACGCGGACACCGGACTCGGTAACGACCGGCTCGATTTCGGCAATGTCGCCGGCGACCTGTCGATCACGATAGGGGCCGACGGCAAACTGACTGCCAGCGATGGCACCGATACGGTGACCGGTATCACCGGCGTCGAAGACCTTGTCGGCAGCGCGGGTAAGACGAACGTCGTGTTCGAAGACGGGGCCAGCATACCCGGCACCATTACCGGCAATCAAGTCATCCTCGATTACTCGTTGTACACCACCGATGTGCAGGTCGATCTTGCGACCGGTGATGCCAACGGCACCAGTGTTATCGGTAATATCGTCGATGTGCGCGGCGGAGTGGGAGAAAACACGCTCTTCGGCCCGAGCGGTGACCTGATCTGGGATATCACCGGCGCCGGCGCCGGCAGCGTGCTCGGCGTCGCCTTCCTGCGCTTCGAGCACCTGCGCGGCAGCAGCGGCAAGGACACCTTCCGCTTCCTCGGCGGCAGCCTCGATTCGGTCGACGGCGGCGCTGGCGACGATACCTTCCAGTTCCTCGGCGGTGATCCGGGTTCGGTCTCGGGTGGCGCCGGCAACGATACGCTGGATTACTCGGCGCAAACCGATGCCCTGACTTATGACCTCGAAGGCAATGACGGTTTCGAAAACATCATAGCTGGATCCGGTAACGATACGCTTGTCGGATATATCGCCGATATGACCTGGAATATTACCGGCGCCGATAGCGGCGATGCCGGCGGTGTTGCGTTCAGCGGTTTCGAGAACCTGACAGGTCGCGCAGACAATGAAGACAGCTTCGTCGTCACTCAAGCCGGCAGTCTCTCCGGCGCTATGGACGGTGGTGCCGGCGGTTTCGATGTTCTGGTACTCGATGGCGGGACCTTCAACAATGTCAAATACGTCGCCTGGGATGCACATTCCGGCACTGTAACTCGCGATGGAGAGGTATTGATTTATTACGGCCTCGAGCCGATCACCGACAACATGAATGTCGCCGATCGGGTGATCGACCTGTCCGCGAATGAGGATACCGCTACGCTGACGCAGTCGGGCCTGATGTATTCGATCGCATCTACCGATCCGACCGGAACGATCACCTTCGAGACGGTCAACTTCACGAAACCGACAACCAGTCTGACGATCAACATGGGCGCCGACAACGATATCCCATTCCTGTCTCGTGACAAGCTGACGATTTCAGGCGCGGTCGATCTATCGGACGTGAATGTCACAATTGAAGGCGAGGATGGCAAAGACGAGGTCGTGATCTCGGGCACATTCAGCACCGGCGATCTCGTGGTGAATGCCGAGAAAATTGAAGTAAGCGGGACAGTTACGACCAACGCCGATGTCGATTCATCGGGCAACGTCGTTTTGAATGCTGATGCCGAAGATGATGGCGCGGTCGACGACGATGGCGATTTGCTGGGCGGGGTATTCCAGGGACTTTACGTTGCAACCCCCGAGGCCCGAATCGACGTGACCGGTGGCATTAATGCTGCTGGCGATCTAACCATGACCGCCGATGCCAAGGTTGACGCGACTACGATCGATCGCTCCGAGTTCGGTGGCGTTATCGCGGCCAACCTCGTTGCGGTGATGCCAACGGCAGTGATCTCGCTCGACGGTGCGTCGATATCGGCTGCCAACGTTTCGGGCGCGAGTGCAATCGATGTCGACGTCGCATTCGTCGACGCGGCAACGGGCGGCGAGGCTTCTAACACCGATGCGGCCATCTCGATAGTCAACGTGGGCGACCTGTTCGGCCTGGGCGTAGGCGAGGGAGCGAGTACGACTGTTACGAGCGGATCCTCGATTACAACTGGGGGTAGCGTCTCGTTGAGCGCCCTGACCAATCTTAACGTTACTGCGACGGCCGATGGCTCGGGGGGATCTGCAGGCGCGACGGTGGCGGTTACCGAAGTCAATTCCGATACCTCGGTGGAGCTTGGCGGCACCTCGACAATTGCCAACACTGCAACGTCGATCACCCTGACCGCGACGCTGGAAAGCACGATATCGACCACGGCCACATCGACTGCGGGCGGCTCGACCGAGAGCGGTGGGGGCACCGCAAGCAGCAACGAATCCGAGCGGCGGCTCGCGGACCCGAACCAGGACGGTGCTACCGACGGCATGGGCAATAGCCCCGACCAGGCGGCGACCAGCGAGGGCTCGCTATCGTTCGCCGGCGCCGTGGTTTTCTCCGACTACAGGCCGAGCACCTCCTCGATAATCAGCACCTCGGGCATGATCGGCACTACTGGCGCGCTTTCACTCATGGCAATGAGCACCGACAGCGTCAGCGCCAAGGCGGACGGCACCAACACCGGCAGCGGCAGCACCGGCATCGGTCTCGGAGTCAGCATCGGTCTCGTCGATCCGACGGTCAGCGCCTCGCTGACGGGCGGCAACATTACCGCGGCGGGCGGGGTGACCCTGGCCGCGGCGATGGATGCGGACAATACCTACAAGGTCGAAGCCGTCTCCGGCATCGGCGACTCCACCCAGCTCACCTTTGCCGGTGCGCTGGCAATCCACGTAGTGACGACTACCGTCGAGGCGCTGGTCGGCGGTACGGTAAACCTGAACGATTCCGATCTCACGGTTTCGGCAACATCGGATTCGAAGGTCATCACCTCGGCCACGCCGAAGGAAGACTCCGGCACCGGCGCCAAGACCGGCATCGGCGCGTCGGTGGCCTTTGCGGTCGTCGACAACCAGACCCATGCGCGGATCGTCGATGGCGCGGCGCTCACCGGCATCGATGCACTGACCATGACCGCGACCACCAACCAGGCGGTCGAGACCACCGCACAGGGTGGTGCCGCAGGTGGCACGGCGGTGACGCCGGTTGCGGCGATCACCTTGCTCTATTCGGACACGGCGGTCGCGCTGGGAAGCATGTCGAACCTGAGCGCCGCCGGCAATGTGACGATGACGGCGACGCATAACGCATCCTCGCAGACCACGGCCGAGGGCGACGCCGAGGGAACCAGTGCGGCGGTCGGCATTTCCTTCGGGCTGAGCATCGACGAGCAGACCTCGATGGTGCAACTGTTGAGTGATCTCACCTCGACCGCAGGTGCCGTGGCGCTGAAGTCTTCGGGTGTTATCCGCACGCGCACCGATGCGCTGGCTTCGGCCGCGGGTGCCGATCAGGACGACAATTCGGGTACACAGGACGTCAACGACACGAGCCAGCAGCAAACCGATTTCGCCAACAACCAGGCGGCGAACCGCGGATCGCAGACCTCGGGTACCACTACGCCACCTAGCGCCGACAACGAGGACGGTATGGGCGGTGGCGGCTCGGTCTCGGTCGCGGCGGCCTTCGGCATCACCGTGCAGACCAATACGATCGGTCTGGATCTCGCGGATACCATTACCGTTGATGCGGCTACCGATGCCAGCCTGCGCGCACTCGGTAACGTCGACTC
>JAOTUD010000666.1 GCA_029864065.1 Gammaproteobacteria bacterium
CGCGCTGCGGGAGCAATATATCCAGCCGCGAACCAACATTTACCCGGAGACCAAAATCGAGGTTCTCGATATGGATATCATTATGGAAAAGACCGGTGAATTGCCGCTGGTGCTGTTTCCCCACAGGCCCCATACGGAGTGGCTGGATTGTACCAATTGTCACGATAAAATCTTTATCAAGAAAGTCGATGCCAACCAAGTCAACATGTTTGCCATATTATCGGGGCAATACTGCGGCCAGTGTCACGGCGCGGTGGCTTTTCCGTTGACCGAGTGCAATCGCTGTCACAGCGTGCCGAGAAGCACCTTCACCGGTAAACCCGGAGTCCAGGGCCGGGCAAACTGAACCGGGGCTGCGTTAGAATGATTCAGATAATAAAGCTTGGCGCGATGAAGGCTCGACACGGCATCAAAGGAACCGGCAGGCGCATGCGGTTAATCAGTCTGGCGACCCTTTGCGCGACTGGCTTTAGCGCGGGCGTCTCCGCCGAGTACGGCGACGTCGTGCTTAACCGGCTTTCCGACAAGAACGACGTACGCCCGGTCATTTTCCCGCACTGGTTCCATCGAATCCGTTTTCGATGCAAGGTTTGCCATAATGAACTCGGCTTCGAAATGCGCGCCGGCGCCAACGAGATTACCATGGGCAAGATTATCGACGGGCAGTACTGCGGTTTATGCCACAATGACGAAATCGCCTGGGGCGTCGATAACTGCAGTCTATGTCATTCGGGCAAGCATGGTCTAAAGACGGGTATCCGTGGCAGCAATCAAACCGGCGGCCCGGGGCGATGGTGAAGCCTAGCCGCAGATCGTTTGTTGACGCGGCACTGTTGTTGCCGCGCGCGGGTCGGCCCCTGGCTGCGTTATGCCTGCTGGCATTGCTCGCGGCCTGCAGCATCGTACCGCCAATGCATGCCTTCCGGATGCCTGCGATCGAGCCCGGCAATGACGCAAATATTGTCTGGCCGGCTCCCCCTGAGGTTCCCAGGTATTCCTTCATCGGCCACCTGTACGGTGAGTCCAATGCTGCAAAAGTCGATTCTGAGCGTGGCGGTTTCGCGAGTTTTATGGCCGCGCTGGTGGGACTGGACGAGAGGCGTAACGATGCGGTCGACCTGATTCAGCCACAACAGGTCTGTTCCGACGGCCGGGGCCGGCTCTACGTTGCCGATAGCGGCCGACAGGCAGTGTTCGTTTTCGACGAAAAGCTGGGCGAATTCTTTATCTGGAATGAATCGAGCCTGAATATTCCGTTTCTGAGTCCGGTCGGTGTCGCCCATGCCGTCGATTCGGTGTGGATAACCGACACCGAGTTAGCATTGATTTACCGGCTGGACCCTCAGGGTAGGCTGGTCGATACCGTGGGGCAGGGGATCGTCGTGCGGCCGACGGGGATATCCTACGATGCCGACGGTAAACGCATATTTGTCAGCGACACCGGCGACAATAACATCAAGGTGTTCGGTCTCGGCGGTGACCTGATAGACGTCTGGGGCAATACCGGTCCGAGCGATGGGGAGCTCAACCGGCCGACTTTTATCGCTTACCGCGCTGGCCGACTATACGTTTCCGACTCTTTGAACGCCCGTATCCAGGTTTTCGATACGTTTGGCGATTATCGGGGTACCCTCGGCCAAAGAGGGCTATATGTGGGTAATCTGGCCCGGCCCAAGGGGATCGCGCTCGATTCCGACGGCAATGTTTACGTATCCGAGAGCTATTATGATTATGTCGTGGTCTACAATGGCAACGGCGAGCTGTTGATGTCGCTGGGCGGTTCGGGCACCAAGCCGGGACAATTTTCGCAACCGACCGGTCTGTGGGTAGACGACCGGGACAGGGTGTATGTGTCGGATATGCTCAACCGGCGCATATCCATGTTCCAGTATCTGGGGGGTAATTAAAATTCACGGCATGATCCGAATGGCGTCGCCAATAGCCGGACCGACTCTCGGTACCCTGCTGCTCGCGCTGCTGTCGGCCAGTTTCTCGCTTTATGCCGAGCGCATATCCGACATATCCAATACCAGGCACAATCTGTCGACCACCAGCCCCGGCATCGTGGCGGCCGTTTCCGAAACCCAGATCTGCGTATTCTGCCATACGCCGCACCAGGCCGAGGCCATACCCAATGCGCCGTTATGGAATCGCAAGGCCTCCGGCGCCACCTATACGCCCTACACGTCCAATTCGATCGATGCCAACGACATCGCGGCGACG
>JAOTUD010000075.1 GCA_029864065.1 Gammaproteobacteria bacterium
AAAAGAAGGTGTGGTTCATATGCGCGGGGGTAACCTCGGACAGCAGCGTCGACAATTCCGCCGCCGGCGGGGTCGAGGTCTTGAAGAACGCGTTGTAATAGGGCAGCTGCTGAATCTGCGCGTAGGCAGCCTCGATCAAGTCTTTCTGCCCGTATCCCATGTTGACGCACCACAGCCCGGCCATCATGTCGAGCAGCTGGTTACCGTCCGAGTCGGTCAGGTAAACGCCTTTGGCAGATTCGATGATTCGCGCCGGCTTCTCCAGCAGGTCGTGGGGATTGGTAAACGGGTGCAGGTGATGGGCGCTGTCCAGGTTTTGCCATTTTTCGGTATTGGTTAAATTCGCCGCGGTTGCTCGGGTCATAGTGTTCACCTCAGACTTTTAACAGTAAATGCTCCCGTTCCCAGGGGCTGATGACGTTCAGAAAATTATCGAATTCGACTTCCTTGACGCCCACGTAGACATCGATGAAGGCGTCGCCGAGAACCGCGCGCAGTTCCCTGGAGTCGGAAAGGTGCTGCAGCGAATCGTACCAGTGTCTCGAAAGTTGAAACGGCTGATCGTAGGCGCTGCCGTTGAGCGCCGGGGTCGGTTTCAAACCCTGTTTCATGCCGATATAACCGCAGGCCAGCGATGTCGCGATGGCGAGATACGGATTGACGTCGGCCGACGGGATGCGGTTTTCGACCCGCATCGACTTGGGGTTGTTGTCGGGCACGCGAAATCCGGTGGTGCGGTTGTCGAAATCCCAGTGGAAATTGATCGGCGCCGACATTTCGCGGACGATGCGGCGGTAAGAATTGACATAGGGCGACATCAGCGCCATGGCTTCGGGCAGGAATCGCTGCAGTCCGGCAATATGGCTGAGCAACAAATCGTTCGGCCTGCCGTCCGGTGTCGAGCAGATATTCTCACCGGTTTTCAGGTCTTCGACGCTTTGATGAATATGCATCGCGCTGCCCGGCTGCGCCTGCATCGGCTTGGCCATGAAGGTGGCGTAGAGATCGTGACGCAGCGCCGCTTCGCGCACGGTGCGCTTGAACAGGAAAGCCTGGTCGGCGAGTTCCAGCGGATCGCCGTGGAGCAGGTTGATTTCCATCTGCCCCATGCCTTCCTCGTGAATGAGGGTGTCGATCTCGAGGCCCTGGCCCTCGCAGAATTCGTACATGTCGTCGAACATCGGATCGAAATCGTTGACCGCATCGATATTGAACGATTGCCCGCTGCGTTCCGCCCGGCCGGTGCGTCCCACGGGCGGAAGTAGCGGATTCTTCGGGTCGAGATTCGGCTGCAACAGGTAGAATTCCAGTTCGGGGGCAACCACCGGCTTCCAGCCCTCGGCATGATAAGCCTCGATGACGTTACGCAACACCTGGCGCGGTGAAAAGGAGATGGGCTCGCCCTTCAGGTCGAAACAGTCGTGAATGACTTGCGCCGACGGTTCGCGCGCCCACGGCAGGCGGCGAATGGTGTAGGGATCGGGCTGCAATATCATATCGATATCGAGCGGATTGATCTCGTCGAAGCTGTCGAGGTACTCACCGGTGACCGACTGCATGAAAATAGCCTGCGGCATGCGTAGCGTCGTCGCACCGGTAAACTTGGCGGCAGGCATTATCTTGCCGCGCGCGGCGCCGGCAAGATCGGGAACGATGCACTCGACCTCGGTAATCTGGTGTTGCTCAATCCAGTCTTTCATTTGCATGCCACGGTTGCTGTTCGGTGGTTCCCCGGGGTCAGCCAGGCCAGGCTTCAGGATGCACCAAGCATAGTTGAAAACGCGCGAATGTGACAATTGTGATCACAAAAAAAGGGAAAGTCAATTGATCCTTATTCTGCGCATATCAGGTTCTCTGGCCGCTTTCGGATTGACAGCTGGACCGGGCTGGGTATAGCCTCGGCGCTTCGTTGTTGATCACGCAGATACGTTCGGAGGCAACATGTCAGAGGGTTTCAGTTTACGCACTCGCAGGCAGGGTGGCGGTACTCCGACGCTAACAAACTGGGGTGTCGATTGCGAGTACGGGGTGCTGCGCGACGTGTTGCTCGGTCCGGCGGATAACTACCGGTGGCTGAAGACCAGCTCGGTGTCGAAGAAAAGCATACGCCGCAATTACGAGTTCGACGCCGCGGTTGCGCAACGACAGCACGCCGAGATGGTGTCGGCTTACCAGTCGGCCGACGTACAGGTGCACCTGCACGAGGCGGACCCGGCATTGCCTTACCAGGTATTTGCGCGCGATTCGTCGGTGATGACGCCCTACGGCGCGATAATCACGAGCATGGCGAACTGGTGGCGGCGCGGCGAAAACTTTCGCGCGATCGAAACCTATGAGCGCCTCGGTATTCCGATTTACGATTGCGTTACCGCGGGCACCTTCGAGGGGGGCGACTTCAACGTCATCGAACCCGGCACCGTGCTGATCGGCTGGGAAGGGGACGAGGGGCGTAGCCAGGAACAGTCGGCGCTGCAGCTGAGGGACTGGTTCGAGGCGGAGGGCTGGGAAGTGAAGCTCACCGACCTGGATCCTTTTTACGTGCATATCGACCTGATGGTGGTCATGCTCGCGCCGAAGCTGGCGGCGGTTTGTCTCGAATCGACCGATCCCGATGTCGTCGCCTGGCTCAAGTCAAAAAATATCGATATCATCTCGGTGCCCTTCCAGGACACCCTCGATCTCGGTTGCAACGTCGTCGCGCTCGGCAACGACCGGGTGCTGTTGCCCGAGAAAAGTCATGTGCTGAAGGAAAAAGTGCGCGCGCACGGTCTCGAAGTATTCGATCCGGATGTTTCGATGATTACGCCTGGCGGGGGTGGCGTTCACTGCATGTGCCAGGCCCTGCGCCGCGATCCCGGCTAACGAATTACGCGGACAGTTTACTTATATCGCGAGCGATATAAGTAAACTGTCTAGGGATATCAGGATTCGTTGGCGGTCATGCTCTGTTCGCGCTCGCGTTGTTTTTGCTGGCGCAGCATGATGTAGCCGGCCACTATAACCCCGATAGCGACCACCAGGATGATAATCGTGGCGAGCGCGTTGATGTCCGGCCGGAGACCGAGTTTGACGCGCGAGTAAATCAGGATCGGCAGCGTCACCGCGCCGGGTCCGGTCACGAAGCTGGCGATGATCAAATCGTCGAGCGACAACGTGAACGACAGCAGCCATCCGGCGAGCATGCCGGGCGCCAGCAGCGGCAGGGTGATATCGGTGAGTACGCGAAACGGCTTGGCGCCGAGATCCTGCGCCGCCTCCTCGAGGTCCTGCGCCATGCCTGACAGGCGCGACTGAATGATGACCGCCACGTAAGCCATCGAAAAAGTGATATGCGCGATCGTGATCGTCGTGAAGCCGCGCTGGTCGGGCCAGCCGATGAATTCCTGCATGGTGATAAACAGCAGCAGCAGGGACAGGCCGGTGATGACCTCGGGCATCACCAGCGGTGCCGAGATCATGCCGCTGAACAGGGTGCGGCCCTTGAAGCGCCCAAAGCGTACCAGCGCGAGGCCCGCCAGCGTGCCGAGGATGGTGGCAAAGCAGGCGTTGACCGTTGCGATCTTCAGGCTCAGGGATACCGCTTCCCAGATTTCCGGGCTATCGAATAATTCGCCGTACCACTTGGTCGAAAAGCCGCCCCAGATCGGCACGATCCTCGACGAGTTAAAGGAGTAGATCACCAGCAGCAGCATCGGAACGTACAGGAAGGCGATGCCGAAGATCAGCACCGACCACAGAAAGACGGGACGTTTACCGTTCATTTGCCTTCCACCTGCTTACCCTGGATGTGCTGGTAGAGCATCATCGGCAGCACCAGCACCAGCAACAGCGCGATCGCCACGGCCGATGCGACCGGCCAGTCGACGTTGGCGTTGAATTCGTTGTACAGCACGCGCCCGATCATCAGCACGTTACCGCCGCCGAGCAGATCGGGTATGACGTATTCGCCGGTTGCCGGGATGAACACCAGCAGCGAACCGGCGATAATTCCGGGCAGCGTCATCGGCAGCGTGATAGTGAAAAACGTGGTCATCGGTCTGGCGCCGAGGTCCGCCGCCGCCTCGAGCAACTCCCAGTCGAGTTTCTCCATGTTGGCGTAAAGCGGCAGAATCATGAAGGGCACGTAGGTATAGACGATGCCGATATAAACCGCCGTCTGCGTGTAAAGCAGGCGTATCGGCTCATAGCCGAGCCACCTGATGAAGTCGTTGATCAGACCCTGGTCTGCCAGTATTCCCATCCAGGCATAAACGCGCAGCAGGAAGGAGGTCCAGAAAGGCAGGATGATCAGCATCAGCAGGATATGCTTGGTGGTGTGGCTGGAGCGAACGATGGCGTAGGCGATCGGGTAGCCGAGCAGCAGGCACAGGATCGTCGAAATCGTCGATATCTTTATCGAGTTCAGGTAGGTGTTGACATAAAGGTCGTCTTCCCACAGGTAGGCGTAATTATCGATGACGATGCGTACGTGCATGATGCCGTCGCTGACCCAGTCGATCATCGGCGTAAACGGCGGGCTCGCGATAATGGCCTCGGCGACGCTGATCTTGAGAACGATGAAAAACGGCGCCAGGAAGAAAATCAGCAGCCAGCCGAAGGGGATCACCAGCACCAGCCCACGCCAGTGATGCTGGACCAGGTAGAGCAGTCGCCGTCGCAGGCGGAATCCCAGCGACTGACCGGCCGGTAGAACGGTTTCGGCTGGTACGCTCACTTGGTCAGCACCACCGAGCTCGATGGTTCCCAGTGCAGAAAGACTTCTTCATCCCAGTCGATCGGCGGGTTAACGTCCTTGGGCCGGGACTGGTTGGTCGACGTGATTTCGACGAGGTGCCCATCGCCAACCTGCACGCGGTAGGTCGAGGTACCGCCGAGGTAACCGATGTCGTGCACCATGCCCCTGACCGAGTTGATGCCGCCATTGGCGGGCTTTTCCTTGCTAATCCTGATTTTTTCCGGGCGCAGCGCGATCCACACCTTGGTGCCCTCGGCAATCGACATGCCGTGGTCGATATAGAAATCGCACTTCGGATTCTTGCCTTCGATGGCAACATGGTCCGGCCCGTTTTCGGTCACGCGTCCTTCGAACATGTTGGCGTTACCGATGAACTCGGCAACCAGCCGCGAATTCGGAAACTCGTAAATTTCGGTGGGCGTGCCGATCTGCATGAAACGCCCCGCATCCATAACCGCGATACGCGTCGACAGCGTCATCGCCTCTTCCTGGTCGTGCGTGACTACGACGAAGGTGACGCCGAGCCGCTCCTGGATGTTCATCAATTCGTACTGGGTCTGGTCGCGCAGGCGCTTGTCCAGCGCGCCCAGCGGTTCGTCGAGCAGCAGCACCTTGGGTTGCTTGACCAGCGCCCGCGCCAGCGCCACGCGCTGGCGCTGTCCGCCGGATAACTGGTGTGGCTTGCGCTTCGCGAACTGGGTCAGTTCGACCATGGACAGCATGTCGGCCACGCGCCGGTCGATTTCGGACCTGGCAACGCCATCCCGTTTCAAACCGTAAGCCACGTTGTTTTCCACGGTCATGTGCGGAAACAGCGCGTAGGACTGGAACATCATGTTTACCGGGCGCTCGTAGGGCGGCACGTTGTTCATGTTGACGCCGTCGATCACGATGCTGCCGGAAGAAGGAGTCTCGAAACCGGCCAGCATGCGCAGCAGCGTCGTCTTGCCGCAGCCGGAACCGCCGAGCAGCGAGAAAAGTTCGCCCTTGTAGATTTCGAGGTCGACGCTGTCGACCGCGGTGAAATCGCCGAAGTGCTTGCTGACGCTCTGAACCTTGATAAACGGTTCTGCTTCAGGGTCAAGCCAGGGACGGTCGTTATAATTAACCGGTTGCGACATGCGCACCCCCTTGATTGAAAAAACCGGGGTGATCGTTCACCCCGGTTCGTCGTTCCTAGTTAGCCGCCTTGAAGTTGGTCCAGGTCCGGGTACGGACGCGTTCCGCCTTGGGGGTTAGCGGGTTGAGCGTGTACATGGTCGCTACCTGCGCCGCGGTCGGGAAAGCGGCGTTGCTGCTGGTAACCGCCTCGTCGATCATCGGGACCGCATCCTTGTTGGCGGTTGCGTACCAGGTGTAGTTGCTGTCGTTGGCGGCAACCTCGGGGCGCATCATGTAATTCAGGAACAGGTGCGCGTTTTCGATGTTCTTGGCGTCTGCCGGTATCACCCAGCCGTCAACCCACAGGTTCGGGATCGCAGGCAGGAAAAAGTCGAGCACGACGCCAGTGTTTGCTTCCGCGGCGCCCGACATCCCTAGCAGGCCGTCCGGCCCCCAGGTAATGGCAACGCAGAATTCCTTCTGCGGCATGCGCTGGTAGGCATAGTTGTCGAAGGTCTTGATGTAGGGGCGAACCGCTTTCAGTTTATCCTCGACCTTCTTATAATCGGCCGGGTTGCTTGAGTCCGGCGGCAGTCCGAGGTAGGCCAGCGTCATCGGGACTACGTCGGTGGGCGAATCCAGGAAGGCGACGCCACACTTCTCCAGTTCCTTCATGTGCTTGGGTTCCAGAACCATCGCGATATCGCCGATCGGCGCGTCCGGGTAGGTTTGCAGCACCAGTTCCCTGTTGTAGGTCACGCCATGGGTGCCCCACATGTAGGGGACGAAATAGTTATGTCCTGGATCCCACTTCGAGCCAATCTGGGCCATGATATCCGGGCTCATGTGCTTGAAGTTCGGCAGCCTGGTCTTGTCGATCCTGCGCAGTATGTTGCCTTTCAAGAGACGCGCAACCTGGGATGCGGCATGGGAAACCACGTCGTATCCGGAGTTGCCGGCGAGCAGTTTCGCATCGATTGCCTCGACCGAGTCGTACGGTGTGAAGGTCACGTCGATGTCGTATTCCTTGGCGAAATTTTCGATCGTGTCCTCGGCCATGTACTCGGCCCAGTTGCTGACGTTGAGCTTGCCGGCGGCGAAGCCGGCGGTCGTCGCCGTCATCAGGGCCGCGGTCGTCAAACCGATTAGCGTGGATTTAAAAGCAGTGTCTGTTTTCATTATTTCCTCCTCGGAAGTAAACGCTTTTTGAAATGCAAACTTATTATTGTGAGTCCAGTCTTTACCCGGGCTTAACGGTACAAAGAATCTGAAATCTATTCGAATCGCGACGAACTTTAGCACAATGACGAATAGCCTGTCACATCAATAGTTTGGATGGATATTAACATAAATTAAGCCGCTTTGTGATCACATTATTCGACGCTCATTCATCGGTTAAACCGGGGTAAATCGCGTCGACGAGTTCGAATACGGCCCGTATCGCCTGGTCGCGTTTGAAGCCCGACGGCCCGATAAGAAAGTTTTGCCAAAGGCCGTCGATCATGCCCTCGATACTGAGCGCCGCCGTGCTCGCGCTGAGTCGCGCGTCGGTCTGTACTTCGATGGCCTCACACAACGCGAGCAACCTGTCGGAAAACGCCTTGTCGTTGGCGCCGCAGACGCGCATGTAGGCCGGCCGGGAGCGCGATTCGCCCCAGAATGCCATCCACACGCTGATCTTTTTGCGGTTGCAGATGCGTGCCGCAAACGAGGCTTTTATCATCGCGCGCAGTTGCAACCCGGGATTCTCCGGCGCCGCCGCAAGCGCGTCCTGCCAGTTCGACTTGTATTCGTCGTTGAGAAAACGCAGCGTTTGCTCCAGCAGCGCTTCCTTGGTTTGAAAATGGAACAGGAGGTTGCCCTGGGAGAGCCCTGCCCGCGCCGCGATACGCGCCAGCGTGGTTTGCGAAATTCCGAGCTTGTCGATGCAGTCCATGGTGGCCTCGATCAGCTGTTGCTTGCGAAATTCGCTCTGGCTTTTACGGTTGCGACCGGCGAAATTTTTTTCGGTAACGGGTGTCGGCAAGGCTGGGTATTCTGGCTGAAATATTAGATAACTTATCAAATAACTGACTGAATGGTCAATGAAAATCTCTATATTATTGAAATATATTGCAAAAATAGAAT
Source organism: Gammaproteobacteria bacterium (assembly GCA_029864065.1). Classification (GTDB taxonomy): domain Bacteria; phylum Pseudomonadota; class Gammaproteobacteria. The sequence continues at coordinate 7,964 of JAOTUD010000075.1, forward strand.
TTTTAAATATAATGAGCGGACTTGAACAGCCGGTAATCCAAGCGAGGCAGGGCATGAGCACGTCAGCGGAACTCAAACAACGCGACAATTTATTCATTCATCCGTGGGACGATATCGTCAAGATCGGGGGGCATAAACGTACCCTGCTGGACCGGGGCGAGGGCGTGTATGTCTATGACAGCGAGGGAAATCGCTTGCTCGATGCCCCGGCCGGCATGTGGTGCGTCAACATCGGCCACGGCCGCGAGGAGATGGCGCGGGCCGTTTACGACCAGATCATGGCGCTGACCTACGTATCGCCGTGGTCGATGACGACCGGGCCTGCCGCGGAATTTGCCGCGCAGATTGCCGAGCAGTCGCCGGGCGACCTTAACCACGTATTTTTCACCACCGGCGGCTCCACCGCGGTCGATTCGGCGCTGCGTTTCGTGCAGTTCTATAACAACATTCGCGGGCTTCCGAACAAGAAGCATATTATCGCGCAGAAGAAAGGATATCACGGCAGCACCTATCTCGGCGGCAGCGTGTCCGGCAAGGCGCGCGACAGGAGCCATCTCGATTTCGAAACCCGTTGGGTCCACCACATCGATGCACCGCATCCGCTGCACAAGCCGGCCGGCCAGTCGGACGCCGAGTTTCTCGACGCCTGCGTCGCCAATCTCGAAAACATGATCGCCCAGATCGGGCCGGAAAATTGCGCGGTTTTCATCGCCGAGCCGGTCCAGGCCTCGGGCGGGGTTATCGTACCGCCCGACGG
>JAOTUD010000667.1 GCA_029864065.1 Gammaproteobacteria bacterium
ATATATTCGAACCTTTTTTCACCACCAAGGCGGTTGGCGAGGGCACCGGGCTGGGGCTTGCGATCTGCTGGGCAATCGTCGAGTCATACAATGGCCAGATTCGTGCGGAATCCGCGCCCGGGGGCGGGCTGAAAATCGTCACCGAGTTCCCCCTCGAAAAAACTTCTCTCGACGAAGCCCAGGCATCATGACGCCAGTAAGAATTCGCATTTGCTTCTCGGCGCCGCTGCAGCCGACTTACCAGGTCGCTCGATAACGGCATGCGTTCGCTGCAATTACTGATAATCGACGACGAGCCCGCAATCCGGCAGATATTGGCCAACGCGGCGAGTAATGCCGGTCACTCGGTTTCGGTCGCGTCCAATGGCCGGGAGGCGCTGGAACGTCTCGGCAAGGGTGACATAGACGTCGCGGTTTGCGACATACGCATGCCGGATATTACCGGCATCGAGGTCGTCGAGAAAGCACGCGAACAGGGCATAGACACCATCTTCCTGATGATGACCGCCTACGCCTCGGTCAATACCGCGATCGATGCGATGCGTGCCGGCGCCTACGACTACACCATCAAACCCCTGCGCAACGAGGATTTCCTGAACCGAATCGAGCGCCTCGCCGATGTCATCCACCTGAAGTCAGAGAACAAGGTCCTGCGCGAACTGGTGGAAAACCAGGACAGCGACATTTGCGCAGCGGTATCTCCGGCGATGCGGGCGATCGACCGCCTGGTGCTCAAGGTCGCTCGTACCGACAGCACCGTGCTGATTACCGGCCCCAGCGGTTCGGGTAAGGGGGTGATCGCGAAAATGATCCATCACAACAGTCTCAGGGCAAGCCGCGCATTCGTTCCGATCAATTGCGGCGCGATACCCGAGAATCTGCTCGAAAGCGAATTTTTCGGACATACCAAGGGCGCGTTTACCGGCGCCAGCAAGGCCAAGCGCGGTTTATTCGTCGAGGCAGACCAGGGGACAATTTTCCTCGACGAAATTGGTGAACTACCGCTCAACCTGCAGGTAAAATTATTGCACGTGATCGAGGATCAGCATGTGCGGGCGCTGGGTGGCGAGCAGTCCAGGAAAATTGATGTTCGCATCATCGCCGCCACCAACCAGGATTTGAGCGAAATGGTAAAGCGCGGGGATTTTCGCGAGGACCTGTATTTTCGTCTCAACGTATTCCACGTGCCCATCCCACCGCTGGAAAATCGCCGGGAAGACCTGCCGCTGCTGATCAAGCATTTCATCCGCAAGGAAAGCGCCAAGATGGGCCTGTCGGATTCGATCGAGATCCAGCCGGAAGCAATGCAGTGCCTGCTGGCATACGACTGGCCTGGAAACGTGCGTGAATTACAGAACGTCATCGCGAGATCGTTGATACTGGCCGAGAACGACATCATCGCGGTCGCGGACCTGCCGCAGAATATCGGCATTCTGCACTTCGGCTCGAGGACCAGCGAGGTTGACGCGAATCACAGCTTGAAACACCAGCTGCGAAATTATGAACAGGTGATTATCAAAAACGCGATCGACGAGGCCCATGGCGACCGCAAGCTGGCGGCAAGGCGTCTGGGTATCGGGGTTTCCAGCCTCTACCGTAAACTGGAAATCTGAGTTGCGTGAGCCTCGAGGTAATGAGAAAGCAATGAAAAACCGAATCGTCGCGACAGCGACCTTCATCTTCTGCCTGCTCGTCGTACCGCAGTCGCCGGCGCTGGCGGACGCCAAAACCGACGGCGACAGGGGCATCGAGGAATTTCGCCAGGGGAACCTGATCGAAAGCATGCAGTTGCTGGAGCGCTCGGCCAAAGGGGGCTATGTCCCGGCACAGGTGACCCTGGCTTACATTCTGGATTTTTCCGAACGCGACGAGGAAGCATTCGGCTGGTATCAACAGGCCGCGGACAGTAACGATCCGGCCGGCATATTCGGGCTAGGCGGAATGTACGCCAAGGGCGAAGGCATCGGCCGCGACCCGGTAAAGGCGGGGCAGTTGACCAGGCGCGCCGCGGAGATGGCGCACCTGCCGGCGATGCGTGCCTATGCCTACGCGCTGGAAAATGGCGCCCTGGGCTTCACCCGGGACAATGCCGCCGCCGTCGAGTGGTTCGAGAAGGCAGCGGAGGCGGGAGACCAGGTTTCCATGCAACGCCTGAAAGATGCATACAGCCAGGGGCAGCTTGGATTGCCGGTCGACCCGGCACAGGCATCCGCCTGGG
>JAOTUD010000076.1 GCA_029864065.1 Gammaproteobacteria bacterium
CTCCAGCCCGCGCCCTCGAAGGGAACGCCGCGCCGCTCGAGCTCGGTGCCCAGCGCGCCGTCCATCAGTATGAATTCACCGGCGCGGACGCGCTGCATGAAATCGGCCGATCGGTGCTGTGCCATGGGCTGATACCTGCGCCTTGAAAGAATGGTAATTGTAACGAATACGAACCCCCGGCGGCCAGAATATCTGCGCTAAACGCGCGCAAAGGTTCGGGTTTCCGCGCCGGGCTGGACAGTCCGCCCGGGGCGTGATTTGATTGCGTGGCCTTAATCCCACGACAGGCGTGACAGAGCCGATGAAGAAAAGCGAATATCCCGAAGGCGAGCGCGGCGCGTTCAATCCCGACGCGCTTTTATCGCCGACCCTGCCATCACGTTATTATCATGATCCCGCGATCTACCGGCGCGAGCTGCGCGGAATTTTCCATAAAAGCTGGTGTTACGTCGGCCACGTCAGCCAGCTGCCGAATCCGGGCGACTACCGGGTCGAACGCGTGGCCGACCAGTGTATATTCCTGCTGCGCGGCGAGGATTTGGGAATCAGGGCGTTTTTCAACGTGTGCCAGCACCGTGGACACGAACTGCTGTCCGGCCAGGGGTCGCGCAACAACCTGATCGTCTGCCCGTACCACGCCTGGACTTACGGCCTCGACGGCAGGTTGATCCAGGCGCCCCATACCGAGCAGTTGCAGGGATTCGATCCTGCCGATTTTGCGCTCAGACCGGTAAGGCTGGCCGACTGTGCCGGCCTGCTGTTCGCAAACCTCGATAACGACGCCGCCGGGTTCGCGCAGGAGTATCCCGGCCTTGCGGAAACGCTGACCGCAAGCCTGCCGGCTATCGATAGCTTCGGCGCGGCATACCAGTTCGACTACGATATCGCCGCCAACTGGAAGATCGTCGTAGATAATTTTTCCGAGGGGTACCATATCCCGGTTGCGCACCGCAAACTGACCCGGGTGCTCGACAGCGGCAGCGGCCGTTGCGCCAGGCAGGAGCGGCGCTACGCATTCTTCGAGTCGCGTTCGAAGGCGGGTTACGAGGGTCTCGAGCTGGAGCCTGGCTTGCCCTACCGCTCGTGGACACTGTGGCCGAATACCTGCATGCTCAGCCTGCCGGGGTGCGAAAACCTGGTCGTGATCCGCATGGCCGGGAACGGCCCGGACCGCTGCCGGGAACATGTCGACCTGCTGGCGGCAAACGGAGAGGTAACGCCCGCGCTCGAGGCGTTGAAAGGCCTGTTTGCCGATCAGTTCAACCGCGAAGACATCGCGATCGTCGAAAGCGTGCACCGCGGACTGAAGTCAATGGGCTACGACCAGGGACGATACGTCGTCGATAAAAACGACGGCTGGTACTCGGAGTCCGGATTGCACCGGTTTCACCGGTTGATTCTTGAAGCCGTCGAAGGCTGACTTCCTTACCGCGCCGGATTGTCAGCGACCGGCAATCAGATAAATGAGCGTTGCGGTTATGACGGCGACCAGCAGGGTCTGGATGCCGCTGCGCAGCCAGGAAACGTCCGCGATGCGGCCCAGAAAGACGCCGAGCAGGAAAATCAGCAAAAATGCAATCGCGACCGCGGCGTAAAGCGGGGATACCGGTAACGCGAGACCGGCTTCGGCAATGAGCAACGGCGACAGGATTAGCAAAGATAAAGCAAGCGGCGCCGACCCGTTGACTAGCGCGATCAGCAGCGGTACTCCCCGCGCTGCAGCGCCATGCGCGCTGTCGCTCAAGTCTGTGATCATTGCCTCTTCGAGTTTCCCGAGCGCGCGTTTGCGTTCCGCGGCTTCGCTAACGTAAGCGCTGCTAATCCCGCTCATGCCGAGGGCGATGGCAGCGCCCAGGCAAACATTGATAATGACCGATACCTCGGTTGTGCCGCTGAACAGGAACCCGATGACGAGGCCCAGCATGGTCAGCGCCCCGTCAAAGCCATTGACGACAAAGTAGCGCCGTATTATGTCGCGGGTACGGGTGATGCGGAGCAGAAATCTGATCTGGTCCAGGAGTTTCATAGTCTCTAGCCGGAGCGCGGTTCACTCTGGACTTCGACTTCGTCGATGCTATGCAGCGAACCACCCAGGTCACTTATGCCGGATTGTACCGCTTCGAAATCGATCGTATCGCCTTCGACGACGACTTCCAGCGTCTCGGTCTTTTCATCTACCTCCAGGACCGCAACACGTACGCGATAATTCCCACCGGCGGTTGCAATCGCCTGGGCAAAATCCAGCGCGTTCGGTTGATGGGGTTTGAGCACATCGAGCACGAGCCGTTTGACGAAAATCATGGTCTGTTCCTGCTTGAGTTTCCCACGATAATACCCGGTCGGCTTGATAAAAACTTGAGTGAAGTCAGAAACCAGGCAGAGTTCCGGATATCAGATCAGGAATATAGTTTCCTGATCTGTCAATTATTGCCGTTGATCCTGGTAAAAAATTTCGGTGCAATCGCTGTGCTGTAGCGGTGGGACGGAGAGGATCAGGCCCGGTCGGTTGCTTTTCTGGTTTTCGAGTAGTTGATAAACTTGTCCTTGAGCCGCTGCGAGTAGGTCACGAAATTGGCAATGGCGCCGGCGTCACGTCTGCCGGGATCGGACAATGAGTACTGTCATACTGGAGATTCCGATAGATTTCACTGGTCCGCGGATCCCGGTCGGGCCTGCTGCGGCAGGTTGCTTCACGGGGATCGGTTCGGGCGGGCTCCCGAGTGTTACGACCAGGTAGCGTGCGCTCGGCTGGTCGCCGACGCTGCTGAGCGCCGCGCCGGCCCGTAGCTGGGTCGCGACAGCCCGCGGGATTGACGGTCAATAGGCCGGCTAGGGTTCGGTCAAAGCCTCGACGTAAGAGGCATAACCTTTATCGCTCCAGTCGCCCTCGCAGCGCGCCGAACGGTCGATCAACCAGCCCTCGGCATCCTCGTGAGACATCAGGTCGGCGCCAAAGTCCTGTGTCAGTATGGGCTGCGTACCGGCCGGAAATTCACGGCCGAACATTCGCGCGGCCATCAGCAGCCCCACCGTCGGGCGAGGGTGGTCATCCGGCCTCCAGTACTCGCTGGCCTCGACCGGGATTAGTACGCCTTCGAGCGTCACGGCGTTCGGGTAGGAAAAGTCGAAATAGCTGATCTTCGCGTTGCAGCTGGCCTGCTTGCGCCGCAGAAATTCGAGCGTTGCGATTTCCCTGCTGGCCTGCAGGTCGCAGGCCTGGTTGCGCGTGTGGCTTGGGGTGTAATAGGCGTAAACGTCGACGCCGCGATCGCAGAAGCGGTCGATCAGTATGGCGAGCTCCGCGGGCGGCGCCATCTGTCGCCAGTCGACCGATGGTCCGGGGGATTTAATCGGGTCGCTGCCGGGTTCGGGGAATATGCGTTTACGGGTCTCGTCAATCTCCTGGGCGTGCCAGGTCAGGTTCGCGATCTCGTAGGAGCGCAGGTAATCGGGTTTTGCGACACCGCTGTCGCGGGCGTGGATCGCTTTAATCAGGTTCAGGTTGGCGCCCGCGGCCCAGCCAGTCAGGGCAAGCGAATAGGCACGGCGCAGACCCACCCAGCGGTTCGGCCGGAGGTCCGCATCAACCTCGAGAATGGACTCGTCGAAGCCGTAGCGGGTGCGGGCACCGATCTCATCGCGGTAAAAAGTATCGAGATTGACGATGGCGGCCTCGAGATCGGGATTGTCGAGCGCTGCATCGGCGAAGCGGCGGGTCTCGTAATCGGATCCGCCGGATACGCCGTGATTGAACACCGCCCGTCCGACCAGGCGGCTCGTCTCGATCGGATCGAAGGCGTCGCGCGCCCACGAGGCGCCGAAAACCGCGACCTTCGGCTTCAGTTCGTCGTACAGAATCGGTTTGTACATGCGCCCCCAGCCCGACAGCAGTTGCACGATGTCCTGGTTGTCAGCCCGCAGCATGTAACGGTAGGCCACCAGGTTGACCGAGGCGACGACCAGCGCGGTGATCCCCACCAGCCACGCGAAGACTCGCAGGAAGCGGCGTGCCGCGGCGCGGCTCTGATCATCGTGTCGGGCTGGATTCGAGTGTTCGTCCATCGCGGGTCAGAACTGAAAGTAAATGAACGGGCTCAGGTTCGACAGCATGAACCAGGCGAGAATGAAAACCAGCGCGGTGGTGACTGCCCAGCGGGCATTCAGGTTGAAACTCAGCCAGTGCGGAAGCAGCGGTGAAACCCTGTCATCGCGGTAATCCTCGACGTGCAGGGCGGCGCGGGTGGCCTGGAATATCTCCATCGTGTTTGGCAACAGCCAGATGATGAGCAGGTAAATCGGGAACATCGGTACGATTCCCCGCGACAGGTACACGACCTCGTGCCAGCCCGAGAATCCGAACATCGCTACCGCGAGGCGCATCGCGCTGTCGAGGTCGGGCGAGCGGAAGAAAACCCAGGCGAAGCTGACCGCGATGAAGGTAATGACGATCGACAGCGCGCGCACCGCCAGGGTCAGGATGCGCGAACGGCGCACGCTATCCCTGACGCCGGGCAGCCGGCTGGAAACGAAGGCGCGCCATAAATGGTTTACCGACAGGTATGCGCCGTGCAGCAGGCCCCAGATAACGAAGGTCCAGCCCGCGCCGTGCCACAGGCCGCCGAGCGCCATCGTGATCACCAGCGCGGCAACGGTGCGCGGCAGCCCGTGGCGGCTTCCGCCGAGCGGTATGAACAGGTAGTCGCGCAGGAAGCGTGACAGGCTGATGTGCCAGCGTCGCCAGAAGGCGCGGATGCTGTCGGCCTTGTACGGGGAAAAGAAATTGATCGGCAGGCGCAGCCCGAACATGAAACCGAGGCCGATGGCCATGTCGGAATAAGCCGAAAAATCGAAATAGACCTGGAAGCCGTAACCGAGGCCGGCCGCCCAGCCGTCCAGGAAGCCGACGGGATCCCCGGCGGCGGCGGCCTGGTAAACCAGGTCGAGGTATGGAACCACCGGGTCGATGAGCACCGTCTTCTTGAACAGTCCGAACGCGAACAGGGCGATGCCGATCGCGAGATAGTCCGCGCGCAGCGACCAGTTCCGCCGCGCCGCGAGCTGCGGCATCATGTCGTGCTGCCTGACGATCGGTCCCGCGATCAGCTGCGGAAAAAAGCTGATGAACAATACGTGGTCCCAGAAGCGCAGGCTTGCGACCCGATCCCGATAGGCGTCGACGAGCAGGCTGATTTGCTGGAAGGTGAAAAACGAGATGCCGATGGGTAGCACGATATCGGGGACGTCAAACCGGGTTTGCAAGGTCCAGTTCAGGGACTCGACCACGAAGGCGGCGTACTTGTAGAAGCCGATCAGCGCCAGGTTGAGGGTGATGCCGAGCACGATCAATGCGCGCCGCGCGCCCGCGGGCGGGTGGTTCATAATCGTGCGTGCGATGACATGGTTGAACAGTATCGACGCCGTAAGCAACAGCAGATAGGCCGGTATCCAGTAGCCGTAGAAGATGAACGACGCCACGATCAGCAGCGGCTTGCCGAGGCGTTCGTCGCTGCGGCCGACGAGCCAGTAGGCGATCAGCGTGATTGCCAGGAAAGCCAGGAACGAATGTGATGCAAAAACCATGGTGGATAAGATACCGGTCCTGTTAGCCCGTACTGGAATAAATGCTCAAGCCGCGTGTCGCGGCCGGGAATTGGCGCAATTCACCTGGCGCCACGACCAGGTCGAGTCCCGGGATTCAAGTCGCTTGCTGGTGCCACCTTCGGTCATTGTTCTGGGTGACAGTTTTTCATTCAACGGGCTTCGGCGCCTGCGGCATCGGAGCGCGCGCCAGAAAGTCGGTATCTTACAAGAATTGCGGAGGGTGTAAATGTTGCACTGGCGGGGATCATGGCGTCGGCAGACTTGTTGTCGAAATGCCTGGCACGATACTTCCCCCGCCCGGGGGCATAAATAATTCACATTTCCGGGTAGCAATAATCCATACCGGATCAGGTAATGGCTAACAGCTACTCTGATCGGGTCGGACTATAACTTACTCCAGACAATAGATTATCGGAGGTAGCCATGAACCAGCTAACGACAGCCCGGACGCAATTACCGTCGGCAGCCAGTATATTTTTCCCGGTATTTGTCATCGTCGACTGCCTGGCGTGGGTCGCGACGACCCTGGAATCCTGGCGCCGGCGTCAGCAGGAAAGCATGCAGTTCGCCCGGGTCGAGGCGCGTATTCTGCGGGACGTCGGCATTAGCGAGGCGCAGCGCTTCATTGCCGTGAACGAGCCGTTTCACAAGAGCCAGGCGCGCGAGTAAAAAATTGGGGCGGATCTATTTTCCGTCCCTTTTTGCTGCCAGCGGTGAAGAAATCGCGATCGATACTATACTCAGATCAGCGCGCCGTTTTGCTGGCGCATCGATCGGAACAGGTATCGACACATGAAGATAAAGCGTCTTGTTTACAACGCATTGGTGCTGCTCCTTGTCGCGGGCTGCGCAACCATGGACAAATCCGAATGCCGCGAGGCCGACTGGCAAATTATCGGGCTCGAGGACGGCGCCAGGGGGCGCCTGGTTTCCTATATCGGAAATCATCGCGAAGCCTGCGCCGAACACGGCGTAACGCCCGACCTGGCAAGTTACGAACGCGGGCACGCGAACGGGATCAGGCAATTTTGCACGGATTCTAACGGGTTCAGGCAAGGTCGCGCCGGTCGTAGTTACAATGGCGTCTGCCCCGCCGGGTTACAGGGACGGTTTCTGGCGGCATACGAAACCGGCCGTGAGCTTTACCAGTTGAGTTTCGAAATCAACAGGCTGCAGCGTGACGTCAGCGGCATGCAGGACGAGCTGGCCGCGTTGACGGAGCAGCACCAGGGCGTCGAAACCATGCTGGTTTCGGCTGCACTTTCGGTAAAAGACCGGAAAACACTTCTGGACAGGTTCAAACAACTGCAATCGCAGATCGCGGGTCTGGAAATCGACATCCGTGATTTTGAACTCGAGGCGGCGCGCAGGCAGGGTGAATACGACGTGCTGAATGCCGCGCACGGCTATTAGGATTCTCTGGGCTTCCGCATCACGATCCCGATCGCTGCAAACTTAAACAGGGTATATCGGGAAACCAAATTGGGGAATTGTCCCGGCTGGACCCGTCACAGCGACAAAAAGTAAGGCACCCAGTAGGCCAGCATGATTCCGATCGACAGCAGTTCGATACGATATATGGCCAGGTACTTCGCGCGCTCCGCTCCCTGCGCATCCGCAACGCGTACGCGTGACATGATGGCGTCGAACAGGACTACGACGAGCAGCAGCGGCGCCAGCACCGGTGTGACCAGCGTCGGGATGGACCCCCAGCCCGAGTAGGCCACGTCCGTGCCTGTTTCGGGATTAATCAGCGCATAGATGATGGGCAGGGCTATGTTGACAAGCGCGAGGCCGAGTAAACCCAGGCGCAGAAAGCCAAGAATGGTGACCAGCGAGCGAAACCAGGACAACATGGGCGGTGTAATGGACAGGGTTCAGGCATCTAGGGACGAATCGAGCCAAGATTCCCCTGAATGATGTCGATAGTCAACTCAAATCGTCGTGGCGCCGGCATAAGTTGGCTGCTGCGCCCGGATCTTTATCCCTCGGCGAATTCGATGCCCAGAAAATCGGCGACTATCGCCAGCAACAACAAAACGGGTAACGCCAGGACGATCAAAACCTTTGCCAGATTCGCTTTTGTTTTTGTCCTGCCGGTCTCTACTCCCGTCGGCGCTATCTCGGTTTCTGTTATCGGGTATTTTTCTATCATGACCACGCTCACATGCCGACAATCTGAAATCATGGCGATCTCGATTCAGGTTGACGCGTAAAATTTAAATCGAGTCGCCCGATCGATTATCGGAGCTCACGACATAATCCTTTGGTTGTTCTATTATCGCTTCGTCTTTCGGACGAACGGTAAACGACAGGCTCTGTAATCCGGGTTTCTCGCCCCCGTCCTGCTTCCAGGCCGATATCCAGAATTCTTCGCCCTTGACGCTTAGCGATCCCTTGAAATCGGGTTGCGCGTCCCTGTTCTTGCGCTCGTTAGACCAGATCAGGCCCCTGTTGGTTTTTCGATAATTCATACTCTTTGCCTCTATATACGGCCATTTTTTAATATATAGAACCGCGGATCATATCAGTCGCGGGATAGTCGCGAATCGCCCATATGGGGTAAATGCCCGCAATCGCGCAAATGGGTATACTGCGCTGCAACTCATTGCCAGGGGAATTATTTATGGGATCTGCTGTCCGAACAGGCAACCCTTTTTGGAGGCTTCTTTATGGACAGACGACGATTCATCGCCGCTACGATCACGACCGTGGCAGCGATTGCCGCGGGGCGCAGCGTTATTGCAGCAACGGATTCGGTTCCGATGAGCGGTGATTTCCCGCCCATAGACAAAACCAGGGAAGAGTGGCGCAGGCTGCTCGAAGCACAGCAATACCAGGTTTTGTTCGAAGAAGCGACGGAGCGCCCATGGACCAGCGCGCTGAACGATGAAAAGCGTGAAGGCACTTATATCTGCGCAGCCTGCTACCTGCCGCTATTTTTATCCGAAACCAAGTTCGATAGCGGCACGGGCTGGCCCAGTTTTTACCAGTCGATCGACGGAAATACCGGCACCAGGCGCGACTGGAAGCTGATCATTCCGCGCACCGAATACCATTGCGCTCGCTGTGGTGGCCACCA
>JAOTUD010000668.1 GCA_029864065.1 Gammaproteobacteria bacterium
TGGGCCTGGCCTATTCGGTCGGGTTGATCATGATTTACCTGCTGGTGGTGGCGCAATTTAAATCCTACTCGGTACCGTTGGTCATCATGGCGCCGATACCGTTGACGGTCATTGGCGTATTGCCCGGCAACGCGCTGCTCGGCGCGCAATTTACCGCGACCTCGATGATAGGCATGATCGCGCTGGCGGGCATCATCGTGCGTAACTCGATCCTGCTGGTGGATTTCATTAATGATCAGGCTGCCGCCGGCGTGGCCTTCAAGGAAGCGGTGATCCAGGCCGCGGTGGTACGCGCGCGCCCGATTACGCTGACCGCGCTGGCCGCGATCCTGGGCGCCTTTTTTATCCTGGATGATCCCATATTCAACGGTCTCGCGATCGCGCTGATCTTCGGTATCCTGATCTCGACGATGCTGACCCTGGTGATTATTCCGATGGCCTACTATGCCCTGAAAGTCAAGGAGATGGGGTAATTCCCGGAATTACCCTTGTGTCCCAGGAACTGGGTCAGGACTGCGGCAGGTAGTGTTTGCCGTTGCGGGCGACGAAGTTCCACAGCGCCTGCGCGGACGGCAGAAACCTTTTATTGGCGTGCTTGACCACGAACCACTTGCGGTTGATCGGGGTGCCCCTGACGTCGAGCGCGACCAGCCGTCTTTCCCTGAGTTCGGCCGCCACGGTGTGCGCCGAAATGACTGCGATGCCCATGCCGGCCATGACGGCCTGCTTGATGGTTTCGTTACTGCCGAACTCGAGACCGGTTTTCGGCAAACCCTTGACGCGAGAAAACAGCTTGTCGGTAACCGAACGCGTGCCGGATCCAGGCTCCCGCAGCAGGAATGTTTCGTTTTTCAGATCGGTTAGGGAAATTCTCCGGTTGCCGGCGAGCGCATGATCGGGCGCCGCGATGATGATTTGCGGGTGCTTGCTGATGAACTCTTTCTTAACCTCGAAATGCTCTGGCGGCAACCCGGTTATCGCGAAATCCAGTTCCATACTTTCCAGTTTTTCCATGGTGGCGTCACGGTTGCCTACCTGCAGTTGCACCTTGATGTCCTGGTAGATTTTAGTGAACTCGGCCAGCACCATGGGTGCGAAATAACGCGCGGTGCTGACCACGCCGACCGATACCACGCCGTGATCTATTCCTTTCATTTCAGTGATGTTTTCTGCGAAACGACCCATGACCTCGTTAATTTCCTGCGTCAGTCCGTATAGTTCACGCCCGGCTCGGGTCGGCACCATCCCGGATTCGCCGCGCTCGAGCAGCGGGATGGCGATCGCCTGCTCGAGGTCGCGCAGCTGCAGCGACACCGCGGGCGGCGTCAGATGCAGTTCCCTGGCGGCGGCAGAGACGCTACCGACATTGACCACGGCCTCGAAGCCGCGCATTTGTTTGAGCGTTATGAGACGCAACCAGGGATAAAGTTTTTCTTTCATTAGCTAAAAGTTTATTAAACTTTACTAAATAATCAAGCCCCAACAAAATGACGCCTGGTTAATTAGCTGGAAGCGGACTATCGAATGACACCGGGAATGAGGCTTGAGCAGCACCTTGCGTCCTGGGCGCAGCCAGGCGGGGAGCAGGAAGAACTCGTCTCGATAATTCTTGTCCTCGCAAGCGCCGGCGCAGGGCTGGCAAACCAGATTTCACGTCAGCCGTTGTCGGGGCAGGCCGCGGCCATCGACCGCGACGATCCTGAAAGTACACGACCGGTTTCGCTGGACCTCCTGTGTCACCGGGTTTTCACGGAAGCGCTGAGCAAACTGCCGCTCTCTTTCCTGGCATCGAAAAAAAGCGACGAACTGGTCGAAATCGATCCCGCTGCGGCGTACGGCGTCGTCATCGATCCACTCGACGGATTGTCCAACGTAGAAACCAATACCTCGATCGGAACTATTTTTTCGGTGCTGTCGGCGCCAGCCGATGATCTTTCCGGGCAGAAAATCGGTGACCTTCAACGCGCTGCCGGATTCCTGTTTTACGGCCCGCAAACGCGGCTGGTCCTGACCTGTGGCGACGGCAGCTACAGTTTCTTGCTGAACCCGGACGATGGTCATTTTTACCAGGCCGGCAACGCGATCGGCATCCCGTCAGGACGCCGTGAGTTTGCCATCAATACCTCTAACTACCGCTTCTGGGACGACAACCTGCGATATTTCATCGATGACTGCATTGCCGGCGCGAGCGGCCCGCTCGGCGAGGATTTCA
>JAOTUD010000669.1 GCA_029864065.1 Gammaproteobacteria bacterium
CATGGGTAACGGCCAGTTGATCAACTCGTTCATTCTCGGCATCGGTCAGAGCAACCTTTATGCCACCACCATCGGCATGGGCGCATGGCTCGGCACCATTATGCTGTTCAACGTCTGGGTGCTCATTTGGCCTAATCAAAAGAAAATTCTTGGCATCGTGCAGGCTAGCGACGAGGAGAAAAACAAAGCTCGTCGGGTCGCGTTTCTCGCCTCGCGCAGCAATACGCTGATGTCCATCCCCATGCTTCTATTTATGGGCAGCGCCTCGCATGGTTTGATGTTCTGAAGCTCTATTAACATTGCAACTTAAAGACCCGGCTGAAGGCCGGGTCTTGTCGTTTTTCCAGGCGTGGACGCGTTCAGGCGCGCGAACACGCAGTGCGAGCCCTCACTGATTTCATTTCCGGGATGACCGAATGTCCCTGATGCCCACCTACAGCCGTTTGCCCGTGACCTTCGTCAGAGGAGAAGGGGTGCACGTGTGGGACAGAAACGGCAAGCGCTACCTCGACGCCCTGGCGGGAATAGCCGTCTGCGGTCTGGGCCACGCTAATCCCGCGGTGGCCGCCGCGATTTCCACCCAGGCCGGCGAGCTCCTGCACACTTCGAACCTCTACGGCATCGAGAAGCAACAGGCGCTGGCCGACGCCCTGGTATCGTTATCCGGTATGGAGGTCGTGTTTTTCTGCAACTCCGGCGCCGAAGCTAATGAAGCCGCCATTAAGATTGCGCGCGCCCACGGGCACTCGAAGGGTATCGAAAAACCCGAGATCATCGTCACTGATCACAGCTTTCATGGGCGCACCCTGGCCACTCTGAGCGCCACGGGAAACGCCAAAGTGCATTCAGGATTCGAACCCTTGGTGGAGGGCTTCGTGCGCGTGCCATTCGACGATCTGGCGGCGGCGGAGCGCGCCGCAAAAGATCACTCCGGAGTCATTGCGGTGTTGGTGGAGCCGATCCAGGGCGAGGGCGGGGTGGTGGTGCCGGATCCCAGCTATCTCTCCGGTCTGCGGTCGCTGTGCGATCGTCGCGGTCTGTTGCTGATGTTAGATGAAGTGCAAACGGGGATGGGGCGCACCGGCGCCTGGTTCACGCACCAGCACTACGGCATCTCGGCCGACGTCATGACCCTAGCCAAGGCTCTGGGAAACGGCGTCCCCATCGGCGCGTGTCTCGCCCGCTCCGAGGCGGCCGCGGCGCTCAAGCCGGGAAGCCATGGTTCCACCTTCGGTGGAAACCCGCTGGCCTGCGCCGCGGCGCTGGCGGTAATAGCTACGATTCAACGCGAGCATCTGGTCGAGCGCGCTGCCGAGGCCGGCGCCAGACTCGCCGCCGGCCTGAAACGGGCACTTTCCGGCCAGAACTGTGTCGTCGAGGTCCGGGGGCGCGGGCTCATGATCGGGATCGAACTGGATCGCCCCTGCGCCGAACTTGTGGGCATGGCCCTGGAACGGGGTTTGCTCATCAACGTTACGGCGGAACGCGTCGTTCGGCTGTTGCCGCCGCTCATTATTTCAAATGAACAGATCGACGAGGTCGCCGGCACTTTAGGCAGTCTAATCAGAACCTGGAACGCGGGCGGCGCGGCCGCGGAGTGAATACGGCAATGCCCAGACATTTTCTTTCGCTCATGGACCTCACCGCAGACGAACTCAAGCGGATCCTTCGGCGCGCCATCGAGCTCAAAACGCTGCGCCGAAAAGGTCAGCACTGCGACAGTCTCAAAGGCAAAGTGCTCGGGATGGTGTTCGAGAAATCGTCCACGCGCACTCGGGTCTCGTTCGAATCAGGAATCTTTCAGCTCGGCGGTATCGCCATCTTCCTTTCACCTAGGGATACGCAGCTCGGCCGTGGCGAACCTATCGAAGACACTGCTCGCGTGCTGTCACGCATGGTGGATATCATCGCCGTGCGCACATTCGGTCAAGATAGTTTGGACCGATTTGCAGAATATTCGACCGTACCGGTGATCAACGCGCTTACCGATAGCTATCACCCCTGTCAGGTGCTCGCCGACGTGCAGACATTCATGGAACACCGAGGCGATATCGGCGGTGCATGCGTTGCTTGGGTCGGAGACGGAAACAACATGTGCAACTCATTCATCAATGCAGCACGCTTGCTTCATTTCAATCTTCGCGTCGCTTGTCCTTCAGGCTACGAGCCGGACGCGGAACTGGTAAAGCTGGGAGGTAATCGGGTGAGCG
>JAOTUD010000670.1 GCA_029864065.1 Gammaproteobacteria bacterium
ATCGCCGTTGAAAATTTCACCCCGCAATTCCCCGGTTTCGTTCCAGCTGCGGCTATCGCTGCGCAGGAAAATCTGCTGCTGCCAGCTGTCCTCGCCGTGGAACTCGAGCGCCTGCGCCTGCGGGAACAGCGACAGGCTGCCGAGGTTCTGCGTAATCGGGTGGCGGGGATACTCGCCCACCAGTGCGAAGTCGGCCCGGTCCAGGCCCATTAGCTGGCTGTTGGGGTCGACGATGATGCCGGGTAAAAACTCGATGGCAAGAAGGTCCGCGAGCATGTCCAGGCCTTCGATCGCCTGTTCCGGGTCGGCCAGCCATAACAGGTTGCCACCGCTTTCGATATGTTCGCGCAACAGGTCAATCTCGCCGGGCAGTAACGCCACCTTGGGGCTGGCAAGAATCAGCACGTTAGTATTTTTAGGAATACTGCTGGATTGCGTCAGGTTGAGAACTTCGACGCGGTATCCCTTGCTGGCCAATTGCGTGGCGAGCAGGCTGAAATCATGATTGGCTTCGCCATAGGGATTGCGCTCGCCATGGCCTTCGAGGAACACCAGCCAGCGCTCACCCTGGCGCAACAGGCGCTGGATCGCGCTACTGACCGCGGCTTCGCTAACCTGCGAAACCTTCTCGCTGCGCCCGCGGTACTCGAGCAGCACCTCTCCATCGTAACGAATATCGTGGGCGCGCAGTAAATCCGGGTGTAAATCTGGATTCAGGCTGGTAACGACGATGTTGGACTGCAGCAGGTGGTAACGTTCGAACAGGGTCTCGAGCAGTGGTTTACTGTCGTTGATCGGCGATACGAACAGCGTTACCTCGAGCGGAAATTCGATTCCGGCGACCAGGCGCGCCGACTCCTGCGACAGGCTGTTGCGCTGATTGGCGCTCATGTCGATGCTCAGTGGGTAGCGGTTGGAAATCCAGGCAAGCACCACCATCAATGCGATAAACAACAGCAGAAAAATACCAGACTGAATGCGATACTGCAGGCGCATGCGCGCATCCACCTTCACAGCAGGCGCTCCCGATCAAGCTGACGAATCGTCAGCACCAGGAAACCGGTGATCAACAACAGGTAGTAGGCGATATCGCTGGATTTGAAAACACCTTCCAGCATCGCCTGGTGATGCTTCAGTATCGACAGGTAGGCGAGCACCGATTGACCATTGCTGACCGAGGACCCGATCCAGTCGATAATCCACAGCATCAGGAGCACGCCAAAGGTGGAAATCGCGGCAATCGTCTGGTTTTCGGTCAGGCTCGACAGGTAAAGCCCGATCGCGGCGAAAGACGCCAGTAGCAACAGCATGCCGAGGTAGATCGATAGCAATTTGCCGCCGTCCGGGCTGGTGCCGAGATAAAGCGACAACGGCATCAGCATCAGCATGCTGACCAGGATGACAATGAATAGCACCAGTCCGAGATACTTGCCGAGCACGATTTCCGACATAGCGATAGGGGCGGAAACCAGCAGGCTGAGCGTGCGATTGCGTTTTTCTTCGGCGATCGAACGCATCGTCATCAACGGCATGACCATCAGCAGAATAATCGCGGCCACCTGCATCAGCGGGGTGATGACGATATCGGTAACCCCGGGCGTATTGGCGAGCTGGATGAGCTGGGGTTGCAGCAGGAAAAAGTTATCCAGGTTGGCCAGAAACATGTAGCCGAGGATGGTCTGAATTACGGCGAGGATAATCCAGGCCATTGGCGACAGGAACATGGCGACAACTTCGCGCCGGGCGATGACCCAGATCATTGAGCGTTCGCCTCCTCGTTGTGGGTCAGCTCGATAAACAGGTCTTCCAGCGATTGTTGTTCGGGCGTCAGTTCGTACAGCCCCCAGTCCTGCTCGACCGATGTCGCGACCAGCGCATCGGGGTTCGACTCGGGGCTAAAGAATACACGGAATCGATCGTTTTCCAGCTTTTCCGCGTGATCGACGCCCGCCAGCGCGATCAGCTGCTCGAGCCCGGGCGCCTGGCGTAAGCCGATCGTATAGGAATGTTCGTGCCTCTGGTTGAGTGACTCGATCGACGCGTGATAAATCAGTTCGCCCGCGCGAATTATTTGCACTCGGTCGCAGGTGGCCTGGACTTCGGAAAGTATGTGGGTCGACAGAATAACGCTGCGTTCGCTGCCGAGCGAGCGTATCAATTCGCGGATTTCGCGGATCTGGAACGGATCGAGCCCGACCGTAGGT
>JAOTUD010000671.1 GCA_029864065.1 Gammaproteobacteria bacterium
AGAGAATGCGCAGGTCGATGTTTATCACTATCACCTGGGCGAGGCATATCGCAAGAAAGGCGATTCGGAGAACGCGCTGGCCTACCTGAACAAGGCTGCCGAACTGGCCAGGCCCGGGTCCGATATTGCCGTCAAGACCAAGCAGGCTCTGGATCGACTGAAATAGCAGGCGCCAGCTCTTCGTCAATGGATATTCTCGTAGTGGGGGGGGCGGGCTACATCGGCTCGCACATGGTCAAAAGCCTGCTGGCCGCGGACCATGCCGTGACGACCTTCGATAATTTATCGAAAGGCTATCGCGACGCGGTGGTCGGGGGTAAGTTCATCGAGGGCGATCTCGCCAGCCGCGAACAGCTGGATCGACTGTTCGAGACGTGTGCATTCGATGCCGTAATGCATTTCGCTTCGTTTATCGAAGTCGGTGAATCGGTCAGGGCGCCGGCCAGGTATTACCGGAACAATTTTTCCAATACGCAAAACCTGCTCGACGCCATGATCGAACACGAAGTCGGTCATTTCATCTTCTCGTCCACTGCCGCCATATTCGGCGAGCCCCGATACACGCCGATCGACGAAGACCATCCCCGGCAGCCGATCAATCCCTACGGCAAATCGAAATACATGGTCGAACAGATGCTCGAAGACTACGACAGGGCCTACGGCCTGCGGTCAGTCTCGTTGCGCTATTTCAACGCGGCAGGCGCGGATATCGATGGCGAACTCGGCGAACGGCACGTTCCGGAAACCCACCTGATCCCGCTGGTGCTGCAGGCGGCTTCCGGAAGACGGGAGGCCATTTCGGTGTTCGGCGCAGATTACGACACGCCCGACGGTACCTGCGTGCGCGACTACATCCATGTGCAGGACCTGTGCGACGCCCATTTGCTTGCCCTCGAGCATTTGCGAGCGTCGGGTAACAGTAGCCAGTTTAACCTCGGCAACGGTCAGGGTTTCTCGGTGCGGCAGGTGATCGATCGCGCACGCGAGGTCACCGGTCGTGAAATTAGCATGAACGCGGAGCGGCGCCGCGATGGCGATCCTGCGGTACTGGTTGCCGATGCCGAAAAAGCCAGGCGGGAACTGGGGTGGCAACCCGGCGTATCGAGCCTGGATAATATCATCGAAACGGCCTGGAACTGGGAAAGGTCATTTTTTTTACAATAGTGTAATATTGCGCGCCTTAGAATTATCTAATTATCTGATTTTCAGAGAAGCCAATCCATGAATGTCACTATTTTCGGCTCCGGCTATGTCGGCCTGGTAACTGGCGCCTGCCTCGCGGAGGTCGGCAATCACGTGGTTTGCATGGATGTCGATGCGCGCAAGATCGATATGCTGAACAACGGGGAAATTCCGATTTATGAATCCGGCCTCGAGGAATTGATCGCGAGGGCCCGCGAGCAGGGTAATATCGAATTCACCACGGACGTTGAGAAGGCGGTCCGCCACGGCCTGTTCCAGATGATAGCGGTGGGCACGCCACCCGGCGAGGATGGCTCGGCTGACCTGCAGTATGTGCTCGCGGTGGCCGAGTCGATCGGCCGGTACATGAACGACTACAGGATCGTGATCGACAAGTCGACGGTCCCGGTCGGCACCGCCGCGAAGGTGCGAGACACCATTAATTCCGTGCTGGACGAGCGCAAGGTTTCGCTGGAATTCGACGTGGTCTCCAATCCCGAGTTCCTGAAAGAAGGCGCCGCGATTGACGATTTCATGAAGCCTGATCGAATCGTCATCGGCACCGATAATCCGCGCACCACCGAATTGCTGCGCATGCTCTATACCCCGTTCAACCGCAATCGCGACCGCATTATCGCGATGGACGTGCCCTCGGCCGAGCTCACCAAGTACGCCGCGAACGCGATGCTCGCGACCAAGATCAGTTTCATGAACGAGATGTCGAATATCGCCGAACTCGTCGGCGCAGATATCGAGCAGGTTCGGCAGGGCATCGGTTCCGATCGTCGTATCGGCTTCCAGTTCATCTATCCGGGGTGCGGTTATGGGGGTTCCTGTTTCCCCAAGGACGTGCAGGCGCTGAGCCGCACCGCCCATGCGATCGGCTATGATTCGAGGATCCTCGATGCGGTCGATGCGACGAATTATCGGCAGAAGGAAAAGCTGTTCGAAAAGATCAGCAAGTTCTACGGCGGCGACCTGGCGGGCAAGGTCTTCGCGTTGTGGGGATTGTCGTTCAAGC
>JAOTUD010000672.1 GCA_029864065.1 Gammaproteobacteria bacterium
GATATTCTTGGATATTTCCGACTTCAACTCCTGCAGATTACTCGACGACTGGAAATTTTTCTGAATCAGGCTCATGCCTTCCTGCACGAATTCGTGCAGCGACTGCGCATCCTCATGGTCCGACTGGTGGTCCCGGTGATCCTCGGAGATGACCCGCGTGATCTCGCCAAGCTGCTCGGTCACGTTGACGATGAAATCTTCCAGTTCACGCTTTTCCTGGTCGAGTTTTTTCAGCGAATCCGAAATCGAATTGACGATATCGTTCAGCGTATCGGGCCACTGCTCGTCGGCGACGCCGTCGTGTACCCGGGTCTGAATTTCCTGCGTGGCCCCGTTGTTGCCCTGTACGATCGCGAGACGCTCGAGTAGCGTCATCATTACCTCGTCGATCGAGGAATTCCTGCTGGCAGATCCCAGTTGTTCGTTGATCAGATCGGCCAGGGTTTGTAATTCCTGGTCCCTGAACTCCCTGATGTTTTCGAGTTGCGCGCGAACCTCCTTATCTCGCGATTCATCGAGGGCAAGCATGTCGAGCAGGCGGAACAGGATCTTCGAGGTTCTGTCATCCTGGTCGAGGTTATCGAAATTCTCGTTGATCAACGCCGACAGCTTCTGGATATAAACGCTGACCGAATCGCGGTCATGGCCGTTAGCGACGGAAATCAGCAGTTCCGAACAGATTTCTTTCAACTGGCCGCGTTGCGCGGCATCGAAGTGAATGTTCTGCAGCAATTCCAGCATCAGCATGATCGGGTCAGAGCGACGCGGCTTGTTGACCGCCTGGGGATCCTCCAGCGATGCGACGATCTCGGAAAGCTTGTTCAGCGCCTCGGCGAGTTTCTCGTTGCGTTTTTCTCGAGACAAATCCTGGATAACGCGCAGCTGCTGGTCGAGATGCGTATCGAGCCCGCGTCCGGCAATACTGAGCCGGCCAATCGTCTTGCGCAGCAAGGCCTCGATCTGCTCCCACTCGAGTTCGCGCGCCTCAAGGTCCTTGATCGCGTCTTGATATTTCG
This sequence comes from Gammaproteobacteria bacterium, assembly GCA_029864065.1. Lineage (GTDB taxonomy): Bacteria > Pseudomonadota > Gammaproteobacteria. The sequence continues at coordinate 1,017 of JAOTUD010000672.1, forward strand.
ACCTCCAGTCGGTATTTTCTTGCACCTTGTGCAGCATCAACTCGATTTCCTCGTCCTCTGCACGACCAGGTTCGTGGTCGCGTCGGGGTTCGCGCCGACCGGGCGCGGCATGATAGATATCGGCTATTAGTGAGAATCCATAAGCAAAAAATGGAAAATTTAACCCTTATTTGCGCGCTGGATCGCCTGTCTGACCCCGGTTCCTACGGATTTTCGGTTGAATCGGACGGCAGGCGAGTCGATGGCTTCATAGTGCGGCGCGATGGCGAGTGTTTCGCATACCGCAACAGTTGTCCGCATACCGGTTCGCCGCTCGACTGGGTCGACCACCAGTTTCTGGATATCGAGGGTGCGCTGATCCAGTGCGCGGTGCATGACGCCCGCTTCCTGATAGACACCGGGGAATGTGTTTCCGGGCCCTGCCCCGGGGAAAGCCTGGAATCCCTGCCGATCAGGGTCGAGGACGACAGGATTTACCTGCTGGGCACCGCGTAAAGGTCGTATTCGTCGGCATTGGTAACGTCGACATCGCAGAATTCACCCGGGGATAAGGCTGCATTCGTGACAACGTGCACCACTCCATCGATCTCGGGCGCGTCGGCATAGCTGCGCGCCAGGTAGCCCTCGCCGTCGGCGGATTCGATCAATACCGTCAGCCGCTGGCCGATGCGGCGCCCGAGTTTACGCGCGCTGATGTGCTGCTGTTTTTGCATGAAACGATGATATCGTTCCTGTTTGATTGCCTCGGGCAACGGGTTGGGCAGCTCGTTGGCGACGGCGCCGTCGACCGGGGAATAGGTAAAGCAACCCACCCGATCGAGCTGTGCCGTGTCGAGAAAATCGAGCAATTCGTCGAAATCGGCTTCGGTTTCGCCGGGGAAACCGACGATGAAGGTGCTGCGAATGACCAGGTCGGGGCAGATTTCGCGCCATTTTGCGATGCGCTCCAGCACCTGGTCACGGTTGCCGGGGCGCCGCATCGCCTTCAGGATTTTCGGGCTGGCATGCTGAAACGGAATATCGAGATATGGCAGAATTGCGCCATCGGCCATCAATGGAATCACGTCGTCCACGTGCGGGTAGGGGTAGACGTAATGCAGGCGCACCCAGACGCCGAATTGCCCGAGCGCACGCGCCAGGTCCACGAAACGCGTTGCCAGCGGCTGACCACGCCAGAAGCGCGTC
>JAOTUD010000673.1 GCA_029864065.1 Gammaproteobacteria bacterium
GGTACAGGTCAAAGACAGCCTGCTGGTCACGGAGCGCGATCACTATCGGTTTCGCCTGGCCTCCTGGCTGGTTATCGAAAGCCTTGCGATCGATGGTGTGCCGGCAAGCGCACTGCGGCAGGATTACGGCTATGTTGTGCGTTTGCCCGATGCGGGCCGACATCGGCTCGATTTTGTCCTGCGCGGTGTCGTGCCGCCGCGCGACGCTGCCCAGCAGGCGTCGGCAGGCATGTTCAGCAGCAGCGGCAGCGATGGTGCTTATCTGCCGGGATATGATGCCTGGATTCCACACGACGGCAGCGAACCGATAGCTTACCGTTTGCAGGTCGAGGTGCCCGCGGCGCAGCGCGCGGTTGCTAGCGGCCGGCTAGTTAGCGAGCAATCCGGTGACCAATTCTACCAGGCCGTATTCGAGGCCACCCAGCCAGGGGAAGCGCCGTCTTTGTTCGCCGGACCTTACCAGGTGCGCGAGCGACGTAGTAACGGATTGCGCCTGCGCACCTATTTTCATGCAGAACTCGAAGGCCTGTCCGATATCTATCTCGATGCCGCCGCCGCCTATATCCAGCGCTACGACCGGGCTGTCGGCGCCTACCCCTATGCCGACTTTCACATCATTTCGGCGCCGTTGCCGGTTGGCCTGGGTTTCCCCAACTTGACCTATGTCGGACGCGCCGTGATTCCGCTGCCGTTCATGCGCGGCCGTTCGCTGGCCCACGAAGTGTTGCATAACTGGTGGGGTAACGGGGTTGCGGTCGACTATGCCCATGGCAACTGGGCGGAAGGTTTGACCACCTTCATGGCTGATTACGCCCTGGAGCGCGATCAGGGGCCGGATGCGGCCCGCAGCATGCGGCTCAAGTGGCTGCGTGATTATGCCGCCTTGCCGGCAGGGCGCGACCAGCCGGTGCGCGCGTTCAAATCCAAACAACACCAGGCTTCGCAGGTCATCGGCTACAACAAGGTTGCTTTTATCTTCCATATGCTGACCCTGGAAATCGGTCAGTCCGCTTTTGACGCAGGCCTGCGCGACTTCTGGGCGCAGAATAAATACAAAGCCGCCGGCTGGCGCGAGTTGCGGCAGGCATTCGAACGAAGCGCCGGACGCGACCTCGACTGGTTCTTCGTGCAATGGCTGGATCGCCGCGGCGCGCCGCGGCTGAGTCTGGGGGCGCACCGCGTAGAGCAACTCGAGGACGGCTTTCGCCTGAGCGTGGAAATACTGCAGCCGGTCTCGGGGTATCGGTTCAAGCTGCCCGTGTCGCTGCAAACCGCCAATGGAATCGAGCGCCACGAAATCAGCGTAAGCGAAACCCTGACCCGGGTCGAATGGACGACCAGTGCAAAACCGCGCGCGCTGCATTTCGACCCCGACAGCGATGTGTTCCGTCTGCTGCAGCCAGGCGAAGCGCCGCCGATTCTGCGCGATATCACCCTGGGCGCTAAGGTGGCGACCGTGATCGGGTCCGATGACGCCGAATTTGTCAGCGTGGCCCGTGGCCTGGCCGGCAGGTTGATGGACGTGGCGCCGCGTTTCGAGCAGCTGCCGCTGGCTGGTGCGATCGATCGACCCCTGATGCTCATAACCACGACCGGCAATCTGACCGAACAACTCGTGCAGCTGGGGCTTCAACGGCCGCCGGAGTTGACCGGGTCCGCCTGGTCGGCCGCGGCCTGGACGGCACGCCTGGCGAACGGCAACCCGGCGCTCATCGTCAGCGCCGACGATGCCGCCGCGTTGCAAACCCTGCTGCGCCCGCTACCGCATTACGGCGGGCAGAGCTACGTGTTGTTCGCCGCGGGCCGCGCCGTTGGCAAGGGTATCTGGCCGGTCAGTCGTGGCCCGCTGTTTCTGGACCTGTCTGGCGGTTAACCGGCTGCCTGCAGCTTGCGGGCAACCCACTGGTGGAAATGATGGGTCGGATTATCCATGGCCGGCGAAAATACGCCGCCCTTGTAGCCGGGTGAAAGCCGCCCCCGCTGCATGCCTTCGACCGCGTCGATATCCTCGCCGAACACCATGCGCCAGGACTCGAGGGTGGCGCTGCGGCTCGCGGCATGTTCGTCGTTCAGCGCTTCGTCGCCGACATAAAACAGGCGCAGGTGCTCGATAGACTTGTCGCAGTCCACCGGCTCGACAATCATTGCAAACGCGTGGTCGGCCTGAATGCCGAGCAATACGTTCGGGTAAAAGG
>JAOTUD010000077.1 GCA_029864065.1 Gammaproteobacteria bacterium
GATACCGAGGCCGCCGCCGAGATCGAGGTGATGAATATCGATCCCCTGTCCGCGCAGGCGTTCGATCAGCGCCAGCAGTCGGTCCAGCGCGTCGACATAGGGCGACATTTCGGTCAGTTGCGAGCCGATATGGCAATCCATGCCGACGACCTCGATGTTGTCGAGTCGCGCCGCTTTCAGGTATACCGCTTCCGCGTCGGCGAAGGCGATGCCGAACTTGTTCTCCTTGAGCCCGGTGGAAATATAGGGGTGGGTCTTCGCGTCGACATCGGGGTTGACGCGAAACGAAATGCGCGCGGTCTCGCCCATGCGCCCGGCGATCTCGTCGATGCGATCGAGCTCCTGCTCGGACTCGACGTTGAAACAGAGGATACCGACCTCGAGCGCGGTCTCGATTTCGTTGGCCTGTTTGCCGACCCCGGAGAACACGATCCTGGAGGGCTTGCCGCCGGCCTGCAGCACGCGCTGCAATTCGCCCACGGAGACGATATCGAAACCGGAGCCGAGCCGTGCCAGCAGATTCAGCACCGCGAGGTTCGAATTGGCCTTGACCGCGTAGCACACCAGGTGGTCATGGCCCGCCAGCGCGTCGTCGAAGGCGTGCCAGTGGCGCTCCAGCGTCGCGCGCGAATAGACGTACAGCGGCGTACCGTAGTTCTCGGCGAGCGCCGCGATCGGGACATCCTCGCAATAAAGCTCGCCCTGCCGGTATTCGAAATGATCCATAGTTAAGTCGACTCGCTGCGGGATTTTTTCGCCTTGTCGTCGTCGGGCAGCACCAGCGGGCCCTTGTTACCGCAGCCGGACAGCGCCAGCACGAGGCAACAGCAAAGCAGCCAGCCCAGGGTACTGATCCTGCTCATGCGGCCGCAATTACTCGTTTTGCGCCGAGCGCCCAGACCCCGGCCGCGCACAACAAACCGCCGCCGGCGTAGCCGTAGGTTCTTTGCGCGCGTGTTGACATCAGCAGGCGGCGCATCGACGTCGCGAACAGCGCGTAGCTGGTCGCGCCGAGCGTCGCCAGCACCACGAAGGTGACGCCGAGTATCCACAGCTGCGGCAGCACCGGGTGCGCGGCACTGATGAACTGCGGCAGCAGCGCGATGAAAAATACGATACTCTTGGGATTCAGCGCGGTGACGATGAACGCATTGCCGAACAGCTTGCGCGGCGCGGATTGCATCGTTTGCCTGGTGTGCATCGCGATCGGCCTGCCGGCGCCGCGCAGCATCAGGATGCCGAGGTAAATCAGGTACAGACCGCCCATCCACTTGGTAATGGTGAACATCAGCGCCGACGCGGCGAGCAGCGTACCGAGCCCGATCAGCGACAGCGTGATCGCGACCGTATCGCCGAGCGCGACACCGGCTACCAGCGGCAGCGTTGCCTGGCGGCCGTGCGCGACCGAGTAGCTCAGTACCAGCAGGATGGTCGGACCCGGAATGGCGAGCACGACCGCGCTGGTGGCGACGTAGGCGAGCCAGAGTTCGAGCGGCATTCGGGTTACTCTCGATCGATTAATGATCGCGTGAGCTTGTCATATTCGGTCAGGCTAGACAATGGGTCGCGGCACAAATCGGCGCGCGCGGCGTCGATGTAGCGGCGCAACGGCGCATCGATATCCGCGGGCAGTTCGTCCTCGTCGAGCACGCGGCAGCGCCCGTCCGGCGTGACCAACACGTCCACGGCGAGGTCGCGCCACTCGATGGTCCGTTCCGATATCCGGGTGCGGTCGGCGATATTGAAATATAGCGCAACAGTATCCCGAAGCTGATCGACCCAGTGATAGACGTTATAGGGCCGTTCTTCCCAGAAATAGCCGAGGCTGACGGTATGCTTGCGTAGCAGGACGTCTTCGAGCTGCACGTCATGCGGCATGCGGTAGATGACAACTGCCTCTCCCTGATTTCGGGTTAGCAGCTCACAGTCGAAGGTGTTGCGCTCTCCCGCAAGCGTGGTCTTGATTTCCGTAATTGTTGCCGGCGACAAAATCAGTCACCGAAACGGATCGGCCTGGCGCCTTCCCATAAAGTGGCGACGCCGATCTCGCGTAGCTTGTCGAGATCGGAAGTAATGGTGGCGAAATGGTTGCCGGCGAGCGTGCCCGCTTTCGAAGCGAAATGCACGCTGCCGTAGGCGATCAGGATTTCGGTTTCGCTTTTGCCCTTTGAATAGAGCAGGATTTGCCCCGGCGCTGGGTACGCGGTGGCGTCCTCGTAGCCGACCGCGAAGTCCATGTCACCGAGTGGTACCCAGACCGCTTCGCCGCTCCAGCGCACGTGCACGACGCGGCTCTCGAACGGCATCGCGTTACGGAACGCCGCGCAGGTCGCGGGCGATTTTTTTGCTTCGAAAAGGGCTTCGAATTCATACTCATCGATGATGATTTTCATGCCGGTCTATTCCTCATATCATCCGGGCGCGACCGGATACACGGATCGAGCTGTCCTTTGCGGGGGGTATTTCGGCATGCAGACGCGAGCGCATGCCCATGTCTTCGCCCTGCACGATATCGATAGAACCCTCGTGCGGCCAGCCGATGTCGCGCAGGTAGCCGGCAAACGCGGCGGTCGCGGCGCCGGTTGCCGGGTCTTCGTAGACGCCGCCCGACGCGAACGGATTGCGCGTATGAAACAGCCGCGGCGTTTCGGCATGGCCGAGCAGGATCGTGACCAGGCCCGCGCGCAGCATCAGCTCACGCCCGGCGTCGAGGTCGTAGCGCATCGCCGCAAGGCACTCGCGTGAATGGAGGCAAAGCATAAAATGATCGGCGCCGCCGTGAATTCTGGCCGGCGCGATATTCGGGTCGAGGTCGCCTTCGCCGTAACCGAATAATGCCAGCGTCGCGCGGAGTTGCTCCAGCGGCAGCGGTGCGCTGCGCGTCGGCGGCGACTGCAGCGCGGCCCACATGCCAGCGTCGCCACTCTGACCCTCGACGGTGATTTCGGCCGCATTCAGAATCAGCGGAAAAATACCATCGCCATGCGCGCGTGCGAGCGCCGCGCCGAGCGCGATAGTCGCATGCCCGCAGAACGGCACTTCCGTTTCGGGCGAAAAATAGCGCACGCGCCACGCGTCGCCCTGCGGCATCGCGAACGCGGTCTCGGAATAACCAACCTCGGCGGCGATGCGACGCATGTCTTCTTCACCGGGATGCGTGTCGGCGATGACGACCCCGGCCGGGTTGCCGCCGCTATTGCCGTCCGCGAACGCCGCGATTCGTAATAGGCCTTGTTTCATTCAAAAGCTCCTGGCCAGGAAATCATAAACCGGGTCCCGGGCCGTTCTACCCCTGAGCATCAGCTTAGCAGCACCAGCACCAGGCCGAGCAGCGCGGGCGCGGCCTGGACCAACAGGATCCTGCGGCTTACCGTGATCGCGCCGTAAACCCCGGCGATCACGACGCAGCTCAAAAAGAATATCTTGACGTCGCTGGCGTCGACATCGGGGATTAGCCCCCAGATCAGGCCGGCCGGGACGCTATTGCTTGACTGATGTCTCGATCCTGTCCGGCAAGGCTAATCACCCCCGATCGGGTATACTCGGCACCCATACTCGCACAGGTTCACGATTTTTTCTGTTTGAATTCGATGTCAGCCCAGATTCCGGTAATCAATCTAGCACCCTGGTTTGACGGCGACAAGCCGGGGCGCCTCGAGCTTTGCGCGCGGGTCGGCCAGGTATGCCACGAGGTTGGATTCTTTTACCTGATCAACCACGGTATCCCGGCGGCGGTCAGCGACGGCTACCTGGACGCGATCAGGACTTTCTTCGCGCTGCCGCTGGAAATACGCGAAGCGATCGACAAGCATAATTCAGCGCATTTTCGCGGCTGGGAAAAACTGGGTTCGGAACTCACCAATAACGCGGTCGACTACCGCGAGCAAATCGATATCGGCGTCGAGCGCAACGCGATACCCAATCCCGAACCCTACTACATGGCCCTGGTGGGTCCCAACCAGTGGCCGCCCGCGGCGTCGATCCCGGGCTTTCGCGAAACCGTAGAAGATTATTTCGCGCGGCTATCCGCGCTGGCCCGCGAGGTACTACGCATCATGTCGCTGGCGCTCGGCCTCGAAGAAACGCATATCGAAACGGTATTCGGCAACAACCCGTCACCGTACCTGAAGCTGATACGCTACCCGCAAACGCTGGCCGGCGGACACGGCGTCGGCGTGCACAAGGATTCAGGTTTTCTGACCCTGTTGCTGCAGGATCGGACCCCCGGACTCGAGGCGCAGGCCAACGACAACAGCTGGTACCGGGTCGATCCCGTGCCTGGCAGCCTTGTGGTCAACACCGGAGAATTGCTGCAACTGGTGACGCACAACTACTTCATCGCGACCCCGCACCGCGTCGTCAACAAAGCCGCCTGCGAGCGTTACTCGTCGGCGTTTTTCTACAGCCCCGACCTGACCACCCGGCTCGATCCGCTGCCTGTCGACCCCGCGCTAATTGCGCGGGCCGCACGCAGCGAGCGCCATCGCAACGAGGGTTTGATGGCGTCGCGCGCCGAGCTGGCCGCCGGCACCGGTGGCATGGCGAGCCAGGTCAGGCCCGCCGTGTTCGGAGAGAGATACTGGCAGCGCTGGGTGCGTAGCTACCCCGATATCGCGGCGAAATACTACCCCGGTTTAATGGAGTAGAAATTCTGTTGGCCGCGTGGAGTGCCGACGCGATGGTCTAAACCCGGATGATAAAGTTGCCCCGACGGTACCAAACAGGCGATCGAGTGGACTACCGTTCGGGGCGCACCCAGCGCCAGCTCGCGACCACCAGCGCGCCGAACAGGGTATAAACCACGACGAATACCCACTCGGGGGCATGATAATAGAGCAGCCGCTCGAGCCAGTGGGAGACGAAGCTGCCCGCGTAGACCGCATCCCCGGCCGTTGCACGCAGATTCATTTCCCAGGCGGTCAACGGGCAGATCATGCCGAGCCAGGATTGCAGCACGACGATAGCGATGGCGAGCAGGTGCACTATTCTGAACCCCGGGTGACGCACCCACCTCCAGCCGAGCCATTTGCCGACAAAGATCAGCAGCAGGCCGATCACGACGAAACAGACGAACAGCGCGTGCGAAACCAGCAAGGCGTCGGCCGCGACCAGGTACAGGAGGCTTTCATCCACGATCGCGGTTTTCGACTAGAGCCCGTCGAAGGCTTCGTGGTAAGACATGATGCCTGCCTTTCCGGTCAGCGCGCCCGGCGCCAGTTCCATCGCCATGAAAACATCGGCGGGCACTTCGTAGCGCGACGAGATCGCGAACTTCGACGCGGGTACGAAGCCGAAGCGCGGGTAGTAATGCGGATGCCCGAGCACGAAGACGGCCTCGCAGCCGAGTCGACGGCACTCGTCCAGTCCCGCCTGCACCAGCGCGCTACCGATACCCTGGCGCTGTCGCTGCGGCGCCACGGACATCGGCCCCAGCGCCATCACCCGGGCGTCAGGGTCGGCCGCCAGCGTTGCCGATGAAAACAGGATGTGCCCGACGATCTCGTCGCCATCGGTTGCGACCAGCGATACGAGTGGCCGCGCATCGGTACGCACCGCATCGACCAGGTCGGCCTCTGCGTCCGACCCGAACGCGGCGCGGTTAACGGCGCGGACCGCGGCCCTGTCCTGGTCCAGTTGTGCGCGAATCTTCATGCCGGCCGCGGCTAGTCCAGCCGCCTGAAGCCGTGGCGCTGCATACAGGTATCGATTTCGGCATAAACCTGCCTCCTGACGAGGTCGAAATCATCCTTGACCAGCATCCTGGCCTCGTTGCTGGTGGTTGTGGCCAGGTTGCGGTCGCTGTCGTCCTCGGCGCGCGCAAGAGCCGCCAGTTTGCGGTCGACCCGGCACGCCTGCCTGGCTTTTTCGAGCCGGGAATCTTCGACGCTGGCGCCGTCGAGCCTGACCCATTTGCTCTGGCATCCGCTCGCCAGCATCAGCATCAGCACAACTGCTGTCAGAAGATATTTTCTCATCCTGCATCCTTTTCCTGCTGTTTGTTGGCAGTGATCGACGATCATTTCGAAACCGCCGTAAATCATGCGCATGCCGTCAAGCGGCAGCGGGTTGTGATCCGGGTGCAGGCGCGTATCCTGCCTGACCTTTCCTATCGTGGCGTTGCGAATCTCGCGCGACGGCGAGATTATCCACGAAAAGCACACGCTTTCGTCGTCCTTGTATTTTACCGCCATCGGAAACGAAGTAATTTCTCCGTCCGGCACGTCGTCGCCCCAGCATTCGACGGATTGCAACACCCCGTATTCCCTGAAAATAACGGCCGCCTGCTCGGCATGCGCGATATATTTCTGCTTGTTGGCGGTCGGCACCGCGGCCACGAGTCCGTCGACATAGGGCATTCCGGTCTCCTCGCTATCAATCGCAGATACAATAACGATTTGCACGCTGCGCGCCAAGTCGAAGCCCGCATATCTCACCGATTTCCTGCTGCGCCCTCGCTACGTAAATCGGTGAGATATGCGGGCTAGCCGCCGCAGACCCCGGGAACATAATAGGAAACCCGGGGATCGGCGCAGGCGCCGCAGCCGTTGGCGTAGGTCGTGGTTGCGGTGGTTTCGCAGGGCGTGGCGCCGCAACGCCGGCCGCTGTCGCGGGTGGCGCAGACCGGGGTGTAGTCCATCGTGCATATCTGCGGTCGCGGGTCGACGCAGCGTACCGCCTGCGCCGGCGCGGACGCGCTATTCTGTAGCGCGCAGGCCGGCAGCAATAGCAGCGCGCAGCACGACCCGAACACTCTTATCGATTTGACGATGCCAGCCATCGGCGGCTAATCATCGAGCATCAGCGACATCGGCAGGTACTTATCGCGCGCCTCGAAGCCGGCAGCCCGGTAAAGCACGCGCGCCCGATCGTTATCGCGGGCCACCTCGAGATGTATTGCGTTGATTTCCAGTTTCCGCGCCTCCTGTTTTATCGCCTCGAGCACGGCCTTGCCGACCCCCTTGCCGCGAAATTCGGGGTTAAGGTAAAACTCGTCGATGAACGCATCGAAGCCGTTGAACTCGATGCTGAAACCGCGGCAAAGCGCGATATACCCGGCCAGCAGGTTATCCGCATGTATCATCCAGATGCCGCCGCAACCGGGATCGGCAAGCAGCCGGCGCAGCGCCGATTCGCGCAGGGTCTCGCTGCTGTCGATGTGCTCGAATTCGTGGTAGGCGCGCACCAGCGGCAGGAGCTGGGGCAGATCCTGCGTGGAAGCCTGGCGGAGTTCGGTTTTCATGGGTCTACAGCTCGATGCCGGCGCGGCCGAGCGCCGCCACCATCAAGCCGTAACAGCCGATGGTAAGTACGATCGACACGCCCATGCTCAGGTAAAAATTGAATCCCTGCTTCAGCATTATCGGTAACACGACGAACAGCGCCAGCGATGGCAACACCAGCCAGAATATCCCGGACGCGAGTGCGGCGACCTTATCGACGTCGCGCGTGTCGATGTAAAGCCAGATCATCGCCAGCACGGAAACCAGCGGCACCGAGGCCAGCACCGCGCCGATAAACGAGCTGCGTTTCGAGATCTCGGCAATCGCCACAACCAGTAGCGCGGTGATCGTTATCTTTACGAGGTAGTAAGTCATTGGTATTTTGCTCCACGCGCGATCATCCGCGCATCGGCGCGAACAGGCTCAGGTAATCGCGAATCTGTGCGACGATTTGATCGAGCTGCTTGTCATGGGTTCCGGAAAAACTTCGGGTCAGCGGAATAACGGTCTCGTCGTCGAGGATTACGACGAGGCGGTAGACATACTGCAGCCCCGATGATTCGCTCGATTCCAGCGCGTCGCGCCTGACCCTGGCTATCCGGCTCAGCGGCACCTCACCGGATTTGCTGGTGACCAGGTTGCTCCAGCGCCAGCGAAACAGTCCGTCGCTGATCGAAAAAGTAAAGCTGGCAAACTCGATGTAGTAATAGGCGGCCAGCAGCGGCAACAGGGTGCCGAGGCACATTCCGGCCAGCTCGCCGCTCTCGATAGTTCCGTCGAGCAGCTTTGGGCCGAGCTCGTACAGCACGGCTGGCGGAAGGGTCAGGAAGACCATCGACAGCAGGTAACTATGGTAACGAACCCGGTAGGTCGAATCGTCCTGTTCGGTTGCAAGCATTGTTCTGCGCTGGTTTCACTACGGGTAGCATAAAGCGCCAGCGCGCCGAAGGCCAGAATCAGGAATGCGGCAACCTATTGCCTGCTGGCAGTGACGATATATCTCTTCGCTCAAAAACCGTCTTCGCTGTCGTCGCCCGAGTGATAACTCGTGGCGCGCACGCTGGGCCGGGTCTGCATATGCGCAAGCCATTGGCCGAGCCGGGGGAATGATTGCATCATGGCGGCGCCCTCGCCGGTTTCGACGAAGTAGCGCAGTATCGGGTAGGCATAGAGATCGGCAAGGGTAATCGCACCGCCGACCAGGAAATCGCTGTCCTCGCGCCACCGATCGAGCTCCCGCAACACCGACTCGATCATCGGCAAGGCGCTGGAGACCAGGGCCTCGTCTGCCCTGCCGCCGCTGCCTGGCACGACAATACGCTGTACGTAAACATCCCAAACCATCGGGCGGTAGGCGTAGTTAT
>JAOTUD010000674.1 GCA_029864065.1 Gammaproteobacteria bacterium
TGCTCGGTTCGAACAGCTGGCCGATGCCGCGCACCGAGATGCTGCGCATGCCGGTCTCGTTCATGACGGTGCGCACCCCGGGAATCGACGCCAGCGCTTCCCAGACGGTGCGAAATCCGCGGCGCTGCATTTGCTCGGCGCTGAGCACGCTGAGCATGCCCGGCACGAAGTCGGCGTTCAGTCGGGTCTCGGTCGCGAGCGAGGTTTGCTGGTCGAGCAGTTGCAGGAGCTGTTCCATCTCGTCCTGCTCGGACGGATCCTGCGCCAGCGCGCTGCCGGCAAGCGTCAGCAGCAGGATGAGGATCGCTTTGTTAGTTTTCAGGGTCACGCAGCCTTCTATCGGGACCGAGCCGTTTTTATTGCTGTAATCCTGAATGTAGCTCAGGGTTTCAGAAATGTTTTGTCGGTGACCAGGACATTGACATTGCGAGTGAAGAAAAACGGCAGGATGTCGTCGGTTTCGTTGTCGTCGAGATCGGCGTTGCAGGTGAAGGCAACGGTGTATGCGTCCTGGGGCAGAAAGGCAGCCTCGTAGATATAAAGCCCGCTGGCGCTGTCATACATGATCGGGGTCGTGGTCACGGGCTCGTTCTTGGTTGTCGACAGCTCGTTGATGTCGTCGGTCGCCGCGTTGTGCCCGCTGTAGACGTAGACCGCGTTATGCGTGTCCACGTCCGCGTCGGAACATCCCGGGCCTATCAGCAATGCCGGGTCGACGCTGCCGCGGACGAAACCGACATCGCTGTCGACCACCAGGCGCATCTTCGCCTTGAACTTGTACAGGCCGAGATTTCGATTCAAATTGACCGACTTGCGCAAATCGAAGTCGACGGTGAAGTTGACCAGGCGATCTTCCGGGATGGTGAATTTCTGGTTGATTCTCAAACCGACGCTGGAACCGTCGGGAACCTCGAGGTTTTTCACGCCGCCGCCTTTCATGACGATCTTGTTGGCCATCGGTGCGTCGTCGACGAGAAAGCGCAGCTGCTTGTATACACCGGGCTCGATCGGCATGTTGACCAGCAGGTCTGCCGTGGTCAGGCCGTGCAACGCGAGCAGGTCGATGGGCCGGGGCTTGGGCAGGGTATAACGGATCCAGCCGCCGCGCTCCGGTTTCAGCTCGATCTCGGTAAACTGCAGGATGACCTGGGAGAGGCCGTCGATCGGGGCGTCGGTGAGCCGCAACGAAAAACCGGAGCGGTTGGCGTTCGAGCCGTCCGACGTGGTAACGGTTACGCCGGGCGTCGATGGTCCCAGCGCGAGCGAGCCGCGATCGCCCGAACCGGTGTCGGTGCCGCAGGCCGCGAGGCTGGCTGCAAGGGCTAGCGATGAAATCAGTTTTATCGTCCGTACCATACATTTTTCCTGGTGGCTAGCGGTTCGTCCCGTAGGACATTCCCGGCTGTAATATCCAACCATTAGAAACTACAGCGGAATCAATAATATACGCAGTCAACCCGATTTAAGGGTGAACTGCGTCAAGGAATGCTTTTTGAACGCCACTTACGGGGATGAAAGGTGCTTTTTGGCCGATAAAAGCGATGTTTTAAACCGTTTTCCTCGCCATGATCGCGGCGCGTACAAATGCGCAGGGCTATCGGTTTACAGGAATATGATGTTGTTTTTGACGACCGTCACATTCCGGATATCGAAGAATTGCAGGTTGTCGTCGGCCTCGAGATCGTCGAGGTTGGCGTTGCAGGTGACGGCGACGGTGTAATTTCCGGCCGGCAGGAAAGCCGCCTCGTACAGGTACTTGCCGCTCGCGCCGTCGTAGGTGATTGCAGTGGTGGCAAACGGCTCGGTGTTATTGCCGAGCTGGTTGATATCGTCGGGCTTGACATCGTGGCCTTCGAACACGTAAACCGCGTTATAAGTGCCAACCTGGGTATCCGAGCAGGCAGGGGGCGTGGCCGTCAGCTTCGACGAATCGACCTCGCCGCGGATGCCGCCCGTCATTCCGGACATGGCCAGGCGCATTACCGGGTTCAGTCGGTAGATGGGGGCGTTACTCGGGGAACGAACCGACTGGCGCAGGTCGATATCGATAATAAAGCTCGACGCCTGTGCGGCGGGGATGACGAAATCCTGTTGCAGCGCGATCCCGGAACCACTGCCTCCGGAAATTAGCAACGGCGCGATACCGCCGTCGTTTTCCTCGACGAAGTTATCCGCAGGATCGCTACTGGTAA
>JAOTUD010000079.1 GCA_029864065.1 Gammaproteobacteria bacterium
CGCATCGTCAAACCCGAGGAGGACAAGCTCACCGGCTTCATCTTCAAGATACAGGCGAACATGGACAAACAGCACCGCGACCGCATCGCGTTCATGCGTATCTGTTCGGGCAAGTACACGCGCGGCATGAAGGTGCGCCACGTGCGCATCGGCAAGGACATGAAAATCCCCGACGCGCTGACGTTTTTTGCCGCCGACCGGGGACACGTGGAGGAAGCCTTTAGCGGCGATATTATCGGCATTCACAATCACGGCACGATCCGCATCGGCGACAGTTTCAGCCAGGGCGAGCACCTGGTCTTTACCGGCATTCCCAGTTTTGCGCCCGAATTGTTCAGGCGCGCCCGGCTCAGGGATCCGCTCAAGATGAAAGCCCTGCTGAAGGGTTTGACGCAGCTTTGCGAGGAAGGCGCGACCCAGCTTTTCAGGCCCCTGGCCAACAACGACCTGATCCTCGGGGCGGTCGGCGTATTGCAGTTCGACGTGGTTGCCCATCGGCTCAAGGACGAGTACGGCGTCGATTGCCAGTTCGAGGCGGTTAACGTCAACACGGCGCGCTGGGTAAACTGCGACGATCGCAGGAAACTGGAGGAATTCAAAAACAAGTTGCGCAGCAACCTGGCGCTGGATCATGCCGGTGATCTGGCCTACATCGCACCGTCGCGCGTCAACCTCGCGATGACGCAGGAGCGCTGGCCGGAGATCGAGTTTCTCGCCACGCGCGAGCATGGCGAGTATGAAACCGAATAGTCCGCTCGCGGTTTTTACCGGGCTGCTGTGGCTTGCCTGTAGTCATTCCGGGATCGCCGGCACCGGTTTCGCGACGCGCGACCTCAATCCGGTGCTGCAGCCCTATTTCCTGCCGTCGCACATCCCGACGCGCGCCGACAACGGCTGGCGCATCGACCACGGTTTATTTATCACCAATACTTTCCGGCAAAAAACGACGTCAAATGAAGATTTGCTCATCGATGTGGAAAATTACCGCTACGAGTTTGGCATGACCTACCGCAGAGACCAATGGCAAGCCCTCGTCAAACTGCCGTTTATCGCAAATAGCGCGGGAAGTCTCGATGGATTAATTGATGACTGGCACGACTTCTTTGGATTACCGGAGGGCAAGCGCGACCAGTTTCCGAGTGATCAGTTAAAAATCGAGTATACCCTCGATGGCGTTGTCGAATACTCGCAGACCCGCTCGAGTAGCGGCCTCGGCGACACGGTAGTCGCACTCGGTTACCAGTCCGTCGGAGGAACCGTCTACTTTGCCGGTATCGAGTTACCTACCGGCTCCGAATCAGACTTCAGCGGCAATGCAACCATCGACCTCGCGCTCTGGCTTTCGCGGGAAGTCGCAATCGATGCAGAAATGACCGCGTTCGGTATGCTCGGAATCAGTTTTCCAGGTGACGATGGCAATCTTGAAGGCCTGATCGCCGATCATATTTGGGTGGCACAATTAGGGCTCGATTATCGCTTTAACGATAACCTGACAGGCACGGCGCAACTGGATATGCACTCGAAAACAATCGACCGCAGCGATCTGAAGCCTTTCGGTAACTCGCTACAGATTCAGCTGGGTCTTGGATTTTTGAAACTGATCGACAACCACCGCCTGGACCTGTTCTTTTCCGAGGACATCCTGGTTGGCTCGGCGCCCGACATCAGCTTCGGTTTGCGCCTCGCGCGGGAATTCTGAGGCGTCTATTCCACCAGTTCGTTGACGATTTGCGGATCGCTCTCGAGCGTGCTATGCACCGGGCACATATCCGCGATTTCCATCAGCCGCTGGCGTTGCTCCGCGGTCAGGTCGCCGACCAGCGTAATACGCCGCGTGATGCGCTCGATGTGGTGCTTGCAGTCGACACAGTCCTCGGCATGCACGCGCTCGTGCAGGAGACGTACCTGCACGTCCTCCAGCGGCAGTTTCTTGCGACTGGCATACATGCGCAGCGTCATCGACGTGCAGGCTCCCAGCGCCATCAACAGCAGGTCGTAAGGCGTCGGACCGAGGTCCGAACCACCGTACTTTTCCGGTTCGTCGGCGCGCAGGAAATGGCCGCTGCTGTACATGCCGCGCAAAAACCGGTGATTGAGTTCGGTGATCAGGACTTCACCGTCGGCCAGGTCGTGACTCGCGGCGGCCTGTTGCGGCGCATCCAGTTCGAGATAGCGGCTGGCCCAGGAAGCGATCGTGGTACCGACATACTCGGCATCGGCCGCCTTGCTCAGCAAATGATCCGCACGATCCAGCGAAATGAAACTTTTGGGATGGCGCGCGGCCCGGTAAATCCGCGCCGCCTCATCGATCGGCACGATCGTATCCAGCGGTGAATGAAACACCAGCAACGCTTTATTGAGATCGCGCAGTTTCTCGGTCGACGAATACTGTTCTATATCGTCGAGAAACTGGCTCTTTATCGAAAACTCGCGCCCCGCGAGCCTGACCACCGCTTCTCCCTGTCGCCTGATATCTGCCTCCTTATCACGAAAAAGGTGGGCAACATGTTCCGCGGTTGCCGGTGCGCCGATGGTCACCACGGCCCTGACCGACTCGAGCCGCGCCGCCGCGCTCAACACCGCCGCGCCGCCGAGACTGTGCCCGATCAGAATTTGCGGCGCCTGATAATGCCGTTGCAGCGCTTGCGCGGCGAACAGCAAATCGTCGACGTTCGACGAAAAATTGGTATTCGCGAAATCGCCGTCGCTACTGCCGAGCCCGGTAAAATCGAAGCGCAGCACCGCGATACCCCTGGCGGCCAGCGCGCGGCTAATCCTGGAAGCGGCTGCGATATCCTTGCCGCAGGTAAAGCAATGCGCAAACAATGCGAAGCTGGTGGCCTGATCCGGGTGTTCGGGTAATTCGAGCAGGCCGGCAAGCTTGTCGCCGGATGAATTCTCGAACTCCAGTCGGATTTTATTCATTTGTCTGACTCCAAGGGGTTATCATCCTGTGACTCGAGGCAATTGCACAGGTTCCTGTTGAAAAGACAGTTTAATCGAATTCTGCGCTGGATTCTGTTTCTCTGGGTCCGGGTCGAAGTCTTTCCGGACGATAATCCGCGCGCGGTGCTGGACCCGGAACGACCGGTGCTTTACGTGCTCGCGGACCGCGGACTGAGCGACCTGCTGGTATTGACCGAGATAACGCGGCGCTACCATTTGCCCGATCCGCGCGATCCGATTCCGATCGAAGCGCTGCGCCGGCATCATTCCGTCTACAGCATCGCGTCGCGCAGTCCGCTGATCGACTGGATCAGGCGCCGGCGCAAGCGTTCGGCGATGCTGGCCGACTTCATGCGAGCCTGCGGCGACAACCCCGACCTCGATCTGCAGGTGGTTCCGGTTTCGGTGTTCTGGGGCCGCCCGCTGGCGCGCCAGAAAAACTGGCTGCAGGTGCTGTTTGCCGATACCTGGTCGCTGGCCGGGCGCACGCGCAAGTTTTTCACGCTGCTGTTCAACGGGCGCCGAACGCGACTGATATTTTCCCAGGCGCTCGATTTTCGCGATATCGTCGACGAGTCCGGATACGATGAAATGGACCTGCAGGAACTATTGATCTCGGCCCTGCGGCAGCAGCGCGAGGCGACCTTCGGTCCGCAGATTGTCTCCCACAGGCACCTGTCCGCCCGGGTCATAGAGGACAACATCGTGCAGCAGCTGCTATCCGAGAATGCCGACAGCAGTTTCATGAGCTACACCCGGGCGCACCGCTATTGTCGCGAGATTTTTGCCGATTGCACGCAGCTGACGATCGAGGTCATGCTGCGCCTGTTGCGCGCATTCTGGAACCGGTACTACTCCGGAATCGAAATCTACAACGCAGAACGCATTCGCGAGGCCGCGCTCGGCTACCAGCTGGTCTACGTTCCCTGCCATCGCAGCCACGTGGATTACCTGCTGCTTTCTTACGTGATCTACAACGAAAACCTGGCGCTGCCTTACATCGCCGCCGGAAATAATCTCGATATCCCTTTCATCGGGCGCACTCTACGCGGTGGCGGCGCCTTTTTCATTCGTCGCAGCTTCAAGGATAACCGCTTGTACACGGCGGTTATGCGCGCCTACATTTATCAGCTGGTCGAGCTCGGCGTGCCGCTGGAGTATTTTATCGAGGGAGGTCGCAGCCGCACCGGCCGGATGCTCAAACCCAAAATCGGCATGCTCGGCATGACCGTCGAGGCTTATATCAGGAGCCAGGCCAGGCCAATGGCTTTCGTGCCGGTATACATCGGTTATGAAAAGCTGATCGAGGGCAAGTCCTATCTCGGCGAACTCTATGGCGGCAACAAGAAGCGCGAGTCGACGCCGGGCGCGCTGTCGGCGATCTTCCGGCTCAAAGGGCATTTCGGCAAGGTGACCGCCAGTTTCGGCGAACCGATCCTGCTCGACGCGCTGCTGACGAGGCAATGCAGCGACTGGCGAAATCGCGCTCACCAGATCGACCAGAGGCCTGGCTGGTACCGTCGCAGCCTGTCGCAACTCTCCCGCGAAATCATGTACGGCATAAACCGCGCCTGCGTGATCAACCCGGTAAACGCCATCGCCACGATCCTGCTCGCGACCCCGCGGCAAAGTATCGAAATCGAGGAACTGGTCAGCCAGGCGCAACTACATCAACGCCTCATCAGCAAGGCGCACTGCCTGGAATCGATCCGTATCGAGGGCAAGGTCGACCAGCACCAGATCAGGCGCATCGCCATGCAAAAACTCATCCACATCCGCGAACATGAGCTCGGCGATATCGTTTACCTGAAGCCCGAAGACAGCGCGCGAATCGGTTACTACCGCAATAACAGCCTGCATAGCCTGGTTATTCCGGCGCTGATCGCCTGTTGTTTCACCAGCGTCCGGCGCGTCTCGCGGGCCAGCATAGGTCGCAGGATCGGGCTATTGTTTCCTTTCCTGAAATCCGAACTGCAACTCGAGTGGCAGGATTCGGGCCTCGACGAGATTGTCGACGAATGCGTGGCCGGCCTCGTCGACGAGGCGCTACTCGAGCAGGTAGACCAGGATCTACGCCGTCCCGCGCACAGCGACCATCGCTTCATGCAGCTGATCAGGCTTGCGCATATCGTGCAACCGATACTGGAACGGTATTACATGACCTTTATCGTGCTGTGGCAGAGTTCCGCCGCGCCGCTGGGAGAAGCGGAACTAGAGCATCGCTGCCATTTGCTGGCGCAAAAAATCTCGATGATATACGGCATTAGTTCGCCCGACTTTTTCGACCGCCTGCTGTTTCGCGACTTCATCGCGACGATGATCGAAAAAAGCTACCTGGTCAAAAACCGGTACGATCAACTCGAATTTTCGCAGGACTTCGATTACGTCAGGCTCGACCTGCGCAACCTGCTCAGCACCGAGGTGCGCAGCGGTATCCAGTCGCTGATCAAGGCGGCTCCGTCTTAACGAATCATGGCAGCAGAATCCAGCTGATCGTAGGGGCGATTATCCAGGCCAGCCGCCAGGGATTTGTTTGCGACCGTGGCACAGTTCGAATTCAACGATATACATCCACGCGTCGCCCCAGGCGGTGGGAATTTCGATGCGCTGGTAATAATGCGGATACCATTCGAGGTCGTCGAGCAGCCCGAACTGCCGGTCGCTCACCCGGTAAACCTCGCCGTCGATTGCATGACGGCCGCCCAGGCAAACCGCCGGGTAGTCATCGAACTCGTACATCGAGTAGAGTTTTTCGGTTCTGTGGTCGCCGACAAACTCGGCACCGCGCATGAAACGATAATTGCGCTGACCCCGTTTCAAGGTGCCGTAGACGAATACGCGGTTCATGACTTGCGGATGAACTGCCTGATCTGCCTGCGCTGCTTCTTGTCCGGGCGTGATTCCGAGCGCGGACGCTGCATCATCGCCAGCTTGCGTTTTTCCGCCTCGCTGGCGCGTTTACCGATGCTGGCCTCGGTTTCGCGATACAGCGCCTGTGCCTCGGCGGCGGAACCGCGGCGGTCACGGGTATCGGTAACGATGATTTCGTAGCGCTCGTAGCCGCGCTGTATTTGAAAGCAGTCGTTGATCTTGACCGTTCGCGAAGGCTTAATGCGGTGTCCGGCAAGCTGTACCTTACCGCCGGTTACCGCTGCGCCGGCGAGCGCGCGGGTCTTGAAAAATCGCGCCGCCCATAACCATTTGTCGAGTCTTACTTTTCTATCGTCCGCGGCCTTCATGCGTAGTTTTTATGGATGTGTTTCATTACCCGGTCGGCCATCGAGAAACCGCTTAACACCGCGCCCTCGATGCGTGGGGCGGTGCACCAGTCGCCGCAGGCGCCGATCTCGTGTTCCTCGACAAACAGCGAATCCTCGCTGATCGGGTTGATCGGTAGCGCGTGCTTCCAGCAATGCACCGAGGCGGAAGCCGGCTTGCGCGCCTTCAGGTCGCAAGCCTCCCAGAAGGCGTCCAGCAGCGCATGCATGACCCGCCCACGGAAACTCGCGGCATACTGCTGCGACCATTCGGGTGAAGCGTGCAGCACCCAGCAATCGGCATCGCCTTCCCTGGCGGCGTACTGGTAACGCGAAATCCACGATAACGGCGAGTCGAGCACGAAGGCCGCATCGTAGGGAATCTTGAGCCGCCGCTCGAACGCGAGCATGGCGCTCCAGCACACCGTCATGTCGACGCGCTCGGCCGGATTGCTGATCTGTGCAACCGAGCGGCACAAATCGGCAACCTGGTGCGCCGCGGTGGCGATGATGACGATATCGAAAGCCCCCTGGTAATCGCCGCGTTCGTTGAACAGGCGCCAGCCGCCCTCGTCCTGACGCTCCAGTTCCGAGATGTTGGCGGAGGTAACCAGCTCGCATTGACTTGCCAGGTTTTGCGCAATCGTCTGCATGCGCGGCACGCCGACAAAGCGTTGCGTGGCGAGGTCGCTATTGATGATCTGGCCCTTTGCCAATTCGACGATCCAGCCGTCCCAGGGACGGACTATGCCATCGGTCTGCCACGCCGAGACAATGTTCCAGAACAGCGGATTGTTGACGGTGAAGTATTGCGCACCGTGATTGAATTCGTACTCGCCGACGCGAAAGCGACTCACCCTGCCGCCGGGGAAAACGCTTTTCTCGAATATTTTTATGTTTTGAACAAAGCTTTTCAGCGCGGTGCCGCAGGTTAACCCCGCCAGTCCGGCGCCAATAATGGCGACTGATGGCTGCGCGCCCACTAACCTATTAAAGTGCCGGAAAGTCGCCGGCGTACTTGGAAATCCACTCGCTGGCCGCTTCCTGGGAATTGAGTTCACGGCCTTCCGTGCGCCTGACTTCCTGGCGATAGTGCTCGATGTGGCAGATCTGCTCGATCATTCGCAGGCGATATACGTCCCTCGAGTTTTCGAACTCGATACCGATTTCGTATCCGGCGCCCGCTTTTTCGCACCAGACGACATTGCCGATCAAATGGTTGTCCTTGTTCAATACGGGTATCGAAATCCTGACCCGCTGCAATACCTCCAGCGGTTTCGCCGAGGCGAAGGCGAGACCGCCGAGGCTAACATTGGTAATGGTCTGATCGACGGTATCGTCGTTGCTATCGTCCACCCAGTCCAGCGAGACCTGGATTGGCACGTCGGCCGGGTGGCGAATGAACTTTCGTATCGTCGTGTTATCTGGCAATGGATACCAACATCTGGTTGAGTTTAGCGACGAAGCTGGCCGGATCTTCCAGTTGACCTCCTTCCGCCAGCAATGCCTGGTCAAATAATATACTAGACCAGTCGGCAAACTTCTTCTTCGATTTCTCGCCATCCAGTTTCTTGACGATCGGGTGATCGGGATTGATTTCGAGAATAGGCTTCGAGCTCGGCAGTTCGTGCCCCGCTTCCTTGAGGATGCGCTGCATATGCATCGCCATATCCTGTTCGTTGAGCACGATACAGGCCGGCGAATCCGTCAGCCGATTGGTGACGCGCACGTCCTCGGCCTTGTCCTTCAAGGCATCCTTCATGCGCTTGACCAGTTTTTCGGCTCCCTTGGCCTTTTCCTCCAGCGTCTTTTCCGAATCCTCGTCGTCGCCGAGATCGAGTTCGCCCTTGGCCACCGACTGCAGCTTTTTGCCCTCGTATTCCATCAGGTGCGCCGTCAGCCATTCGTCCACGCGATCGGAAAGCAGCAACACCTCGATACCCTTTTTGCGGAAGATCTCCAGGTGCGGGCTGTTCTTCGCCGCCGAGTGCGAATCGGCCGCGATGTAGTAAATCTTGTCCTGTCCTTCCTGCATGCGCCCGATGTAGTCGTCAAGCGATACACTCTGCTCGGCATCGCCGGTATGCGTGGTCGCAAATCGCAGCAGTTTGCCGATCTTCTCGCGGTTTGCGAAATCCTCGGCCGGGCCTTCCTTCAGTACCCTGCCGAATTCCTTCCAGAACTTCTGGTATTTCTCGGGATCGTTTTTGGCCATTTTTTCGAGGATGCCCAGTATTTTTTTCACCGAACCGCTGCGGATGCTGTCGATCACCTTGCTGCCCTGCAGGATTTCGCGGGAAACGTTAAGCGGCAAATCCTTCGAATCGATTACGCCGCGCACGAAACGCAGGTAGCGCGGTAGCAGTT
>JAOTUD010000675.1 GCA_029864065.1 Gammaproteobacteria bacterium
CTGCGCGCTGTGTAAAACGGCAGTCCCTGCCGTTTTGTGAACCTCGGATTCGGTTCATCTTCCCGACCAAATTCAAAGCAAAAAAATAGGGCCTCAAACTTGCAGTAAGAGGCCCTATTTTTTTGCTTTGAATTTGGTCGGGGCGAGAGGATTTGAACCTCCGACCACCTGCACCCCATGCAGGTACGCTACCAGGCTGCGCCACGCCCCGTCTAAAAGTGGTATTTGACGCTAGATCTAGCGTTTTAGCAAGGTTAGAAGCTCTTCGAGCTCGATTAGCGTCTGGCGGATGATCTGTTGGCTCTGGCTGACGTCGCCCTTGTTGCCCTCGCCCTCGAGGCGTTGGCGCGCGCCGCCTATGGTAAATCCCTCGTCGTAGAGCAGGCTGCGGATCTGGCGTATCAACAATACGTCGTGGCGCTGGTAGTACCTGCGGTTGCCGCGGCGTTTTACCGGTTTTAGCTGCGGGAACTCCTGTTCCCAGTAACGTAACACGTGGGGTTTGACATCGCAGAGCTCAGCGACTTCACCGATGGTGAAGTAACGCTTACCGGGGATGACCGGTAATTCGTTATTGTTGCTCGCTTCCAGCATACGCTTCTACCCTTATTTTTAATTTTTGCCCGGGTCTGAAGGTAACAACCTTCCTGGCTGAAATCGGGATTTCTTCGCCAGTTTTCGGGTTTCGACCGGGTCTTTCGGCTTTTGAGCGGGTCAAGAAATTTCCAAAGCCTGATAACTTTACCTGGTGGCCGGTCTCGAGTGCTACTTTGACTTCTTCGAAAAACTGCTCAACGATTTCCTTAGCTTCTCTCTTGTTGAGACCAAGTTCCTCAAATAGCATTTCGGCCATATCAGCCTTGGTCAATGACATTAGCTCTCCCTCAAAACAGCGTTGAAGTGTTCTTTTAATTCTTCGAGGACTTTCTTGACCAGATTTTCCACATCCTCGTCAACTAGAGTGCGTGAAAAGTCCTGTAAAATCAAGCCCAAAGCGACACTTTTTCGATTATTTCTCACATCTTTTCCAGTATAGACGTCAAATACAAATACTTCCTGCAAAATTTCATTTTTTAACGAATAAATGCAATCGATAAGCGACTGAACCGGAATCTCGGTGTCCACCATTAGCGCAAGATCGCGACGAATCGAAGGAAATCGCGACAATTTGCTGAAAATAGGCAATTTTGATCCCATAATCGGCGAAAGTTTACTTTCGAACACGAAAACCGGCTGATTTATATCGAGTTTTTCCAACACTGCGGGATGCAGACTGCCCACGAATCCGATGGTCTCGCCATTGAAAGTCAGATCGGCGCCCTGCCCCGGGTGCAGGATCGGATTCGCCGAGCGGACAAACTCGAAACTGGACGGGACGGCAAGTCGCAATATCGACTCGAGATCGCCCTTGATATCGAAGAAGTCGGTCTTTGCGGCGCCTGAATAAAGCCCCTCTTCGACCCGACTGCCGGTAATGACGCCGGCAATGTGCCGCGCCTGTTCGAGACCCTCTGCCCCCGGCAGGAAACACAACCCGGTTTCGAACAGCCTTACCCTGGACTGCTGCCGATTCAGGTTATGCTTCAGCGCCTGCACCAGTCCCGGTAGCAGGCGGCTGCGCATGACCGACATGTCCGCCGAAATCGGGTTGGACAACGCCAGGGTCGCCTGGTCGGGATCCAGAATCGCCTGCAATTCCGGGGATACGAACGAATAGGTCACTGCCTCGTAATAGCCTCGCTCGACCATGACATCCCGGATCCGGTTTATGCTGACCCGCCGCTCCGAGAAGCTGTCCATGCGGATATGCGACGCTTCCCGGGTGCCGGGGATATTGTTGTATCCGACAAGTCGCCCTATTTCCTCGATAAGATCCGCCTCGATGTTGATATCGAAGCGGTAGCTCGGCGGCACGACCCGCCATCCGTCGGACAGTTCTTCAAACCGCATGTTGAGCCGTTGCAGGATGTCGCCGACATCGTCGCGCGCGACCACGATACCGAGCAACCGGTTGACGCGTTCGTAGCGCAATTCGACCTGCGGCGTCGGCGGCATATGCGCCTCCGACATGGCGTCGATCATCGGCCCCGCCTCGCCCCCGGCCACCGCCAGCAGCAACTCGGTGGCGCGCTGCATCGCGATCGGCGGCAGTTGTGCATCGACCCCGCGCTCGAAACGATGCGACGC
>JAOTUD010000676.1 GCA_029864065.1 Gammaproteobacteria bacterium
CACCGGGATATGCCCCCAGGCTGCACCCTGCGTAACCATGGCGCGGTAATCCGCTGCCAGCGGAGTCTGCAGGCGAACATGCATGCTGAGCAGCGCATTACCGTTACGGCGGGAACCTTCGCGTAAACCTTCGGCCAGGCTCATGGTTTCGACCTCACGATCGAGCTCTACCAAGCCTTCGAGATCTCGCCCCAGGCGGTATGCCCTGACCAGTGCAACCCGGTCGAGTGTGGCCCAGCGATGGCGCAACTGACCCTCCACGAATTCTGCGAGTCCCTGTCCTGAGTCTATTCGTCCGTCTGCGTAGAGGGCCTCGAGACCCGATGAAAAGGCAAAGCTGCCACTCGGGAACTGACTATCACCGTGTTGCAGCAACTGCAGCAGGGAAAAGGCGTCGCTGGGGAAGTCACGCTTCGGCATCGATTTATTCTTTCGGCAACTCGAAGCCCACACGGCCCGAGTCCAGCATCGGCTGAATGCGATTGAGATAGTTCTCGACCGGTCCCTCGAGCGGTACCAGCAGACGGGTGCCGTCAAACCGAATACGCCAGTGCAGGTTGCCGGCATGGTAGCCGAGTTCGAGCGCCGCTTCGGCATCGACCGGCACCAGTGTCAACCAGGATTCTTCTTCGACACGGATGACAATGGCCTTGTACTCGTCCAGATACATCACGGCACCGTTGGCAAGCTTCCGCTCGCGCGGCAAGGCGATGCCACACTCGGTGCCTTGATCGGTAACCGCACGCAATCGCCGGCGCGCGATATCCGCACTCGACAGACTGATAAATTCCACCGCACCACGATGTTCCAGATCGTGCAGCTGGCCAGACAGGCCTTCATCGCTGGAACTGCCCAAAATTTCGTTTAACAGCATCATCGCCTGATCACTCCCAATACCTCCGGTTCGCTCTAGATGGTAATGTGCTTGCGCACAAGTTCATCACTCAATTGGCTGATATCGCCGTCACCGACAACGCGACCGCTATCCAGCATCGAAAAGGAATGGCAGGCATTCCTGACAAATGTTAGATTTTGCTCGACAACGATCACCATAATACCCTTTTTTTCGTTTAGGGTGACGATGGTTCCCTCAATCTGTTGCATAATATTCGGCTGTATGCCCTCGGTGGGTACTGATAAGTTAACCTCTCTATTCGAGAAAACTTCCGTAATTCTTGTCTATTTATATTACTGCACTTTTCCAGGACGCAAAGGCGCGCAATCGAATTAATCGATAGTGATTCGCAGAAATTAAATGCCGACCCAAATTGAATTTGTGTACACGGCCGCATGCACGCCTAAAAAGGGTACTGACAAGTTAGCTTCTCAAGTCGAGAAAACTCCCGAAGTTCTTGTTATTTTAGACCACGACACTTCTCCAGGACGCAAAGACACGCATTCGAAATAATCGATAATGGCTTGCAGAAACTAGATGCCGACACAGATTGAATTTGTGTGTACGGCCGAATGCACAGCTAAAAATCGCTGAGCTTTCACAATCGATTAAAATCTACGCATGCCACGTTCTCGAACCCTTGTTGGCTGGTGCGAAAGCTCCGCGCGATTGTTAGCATATTGAGAAGTATCATGAATCGTATCAGGGATTAGCTCTCGATGTGCGACACCATAGCTCCTCAATTTATCCGTTACTATCTTCCTGGGTTCGTCTTGATGTATCTTCAAGAGCCTTTTAAAGAATCGCTTTTCGGCCACACCATCTCGTCGTTTCTGGAGAAACACATCAATAATTTCACCATCTTGATCAACCGCTCGCCAGAGGTAGTGTTGCTGGCCATCAATCCTGATGAAAACCTCATCAATGAAAAATGTATCTCCATATCCCCGGTGTTTTCTCTTTAACCTATTTGCATACATTGGACCAAACTTTTTACACCACAATCGGATCGTCTCGTAGGTAACATTTATCCCACGCTCAGCTAATAAATCTTCAATATCACGATGGCTGAGATTGAATCGTTAGTAGAGCCATACTGCATATTGGATGATTACCGATGGAATGAATCGCCCCGGGTTTGTCGGAGGCTAAATTCTTTGAGAGGATTTAGTAATGAAGACAAACAAAAGGTATTCCCCGGAAGTCCGGGAACGGGCGGTCCGCATGGTTTTCGAGCATCAGCATGAGCACGATTCCCAGTGGGCCACAATCGAATCCATAGCA